>CAXBPH010000024.1:0-41478 GCA_963977445.1 uncultured bacterium
CCAAAACCATAGAAACTCTCATAAGCCCTGGACCAAAGACAGGGGGCTTGCCAGTATCTGAAGATAAAACGGCCCTCCCGAAATTCACGATATCGGCAGAAATTTCCAACAACGAAATTTTACCTGGAGCGCCTCTCTATATATATTTGACGGTTGCCCGAGAGCAAAGCGCCACTCAGGACGGAACGAGGGTGTCGATTTCTACTATGAACGACAATATTCTCTTAGGTATCAATACTACCGATGGAAAGGGCACAAAGAAGAGTCCCAAACCACCGTGGGGCGAACTCGATGGTCTTGGATTTTCCTTGTTTGTACCGCTTAGACAAGGCGAGTCCTACACCAAAACGCTTATCATTCATCGTTGGAATTCCACGGCCCTTCCGCCTGGTGACTATACGGTGGGGGTGGATGTGTCGGGACTTAGTTACAGGATGGAATCCGAGCGCAATACATGGCACCCGCTGTCGGAGGCGTCTTTTCGTCAGTCATTTCCCCTCCGGATACTTCCGCCAGACCCAGGGCGTGTCGCTGGTATATTCGAAGACAAGCTAATCGAGGCGCTAAGGGCAGATATCCCACGAAAGTCTCGCCATCTTGCGCTGGATACGATTTTATTCGCGCAGGGTCAGGCCGCGTTGTCCACCCGGTTGGACCTCTTGGAGGTCATGGAACAAAATGACAAGCTGCGCTTCGGCTATGGGCAACGCGAAATTGTTTTTATGCTGTGGCATATCGTCCAGGAGGGCGACGTTCGCACCGCACGCGCATTGGTCGATTTGGCCAAAGGCCCCGTGTTCGGACCCTATCTGGATGGCAAAGCGTATACGGGGAGGGGCGTGTTTCCGATGCTGGGTTGGGCTATCCATGAAATTTATCGTACAGGAAGCCCAGAGGCAAAGGCTCTCACAGAATCATTCCTGAAGCGCATACCCGATAAGCCGGATTTAATCGGGACCACCTTTCGAATGCTGGATGGCATGGTTGTAGATAGAGATTACTGAGACGGGCCCTTCGCCAACGACATGACAGTCACGCCCGTCTACGTAAACGAGGGTGCTGCTCAGTGGCAACTCAATTCAGCGCCTTTTTCTCCAGGCCGTGGTGCATGAGGGCGAGACGGTCCCAACGCCGAAAATTCTATGTCGCCCCGCTGGGACTCGTATCGTTGTGTGTCGACCAAAACCCAGGACTCGCTACGCTCGCCGCTGGGCTACGATTTGTCGCCCACTTCGTGGACTGAACAGCCCCGTTGCGGGGGCTTTCCTCTTACCCTCGGCTCTGCCGGTGATTGCTGATTATGCTGAGCCATGGTGGCGTGTTAGAGTATTGGAGAAGCAAAAAAAAAGAGAGATTAAGAATCCAGGAGTTAGACTCCTGACCGATGTGACGTATATTGAGAGCGCTGAAGGTTCCCAATATGAGATGGCTTTTCGCATTGAGAAATCAACACGTCTTTGGTGTGCGTAGTCGTAAATGGGGGAGCCCGTTATGAAGTTTTTTATTGGTTTGAATGGACGGGGAATTTGTCGGTTGATTGTCCTGTTCATCGCCGTCCTGGTCGGTGGGTGGTTTTCACAAGCACAATTGATGTACGAAGTACGTAATACCACCCTTGTACGATTTAGCACAAAATTCTCCTTCACAGATAGTGCCAAGGGTGGCGTTCTTTACATCGTAAATAATGGCGAGAAGCTGCAGAAAGAGGTCTCTTTAGATACCGTTCCAGGAGAATCTCCAGAGGCTATGGGAGCGAGAATAAAGGAAGTACTTTATACGGATTCAGTTGAAAATATCATGCCCACTCAAGGAGGTGAAAAGCGGATCCTTGATGCAGACTATGAAGAATTAGTCACGCGAATTGGCGCGACGATACTCTATGGTGATCAGGGTGCGATCATATTGGGTGGGACAGAAACGGGCTTGGGTATACAGCCACCTGCAGGAAGCCTGAGCGCCTACCTGGACAAGGATGCACAAGCCTATGTCTTTCGCTGGCATGAAAAAGCCGATTACGATGATATTCGACTTCGCAGAGTTGGCGGCCAATATGATTTATCAGGAAGAGCGCGGCACTATAGGATGGTTACGGGCCAGCCCTTCGATTATACCGTTCGGTCAGAAGCTCATCATGAGCGCTACCGATACGTGCCACTTTATGTGGTTGGGTTCCAGAATGGCCTTCCGACGAACGCTTCCTATATCCTTCTGGGCCCCAATGAGCAAGTCGATTGCTTTTTTCACCCATTTACCAACGGCATGACGACAAACTGGACCGGTTGGTCGCTGGACGAGCCCATAGCGACACATTTTGAAGAGCGGCCCTATACGGATACGTGGGCGGCACCAACGCTAGACTCTGGACGTACTTATCCCTATCGAAGTGCCCAGATAATTCAAAGTAACGCGCCCGGCACGGTAGGGGGCATGTATCGCTCCTTTATCGCCCAGACGCCAGGCCATGCCTATCGGCCTTCAATACGGTGGCGTGTAATGGAGGAAGTGGCAGACTTTGCGGGCGAATGGGCCGCTGATGTCATGGTAGGCACCATTGATTTTGACCGCTCCTACGAGCTGGACGAGGCAACGCGTATTCGTCAGGAAGATTCGTGGAAGCTCTTGGAAGAGAGCGGGTCGCAAATCAGGAAATGGTACGTTGACCACAACACGAACAACACGGGCGAATGGATCGTCAGTGAGACCGGCGCAGGCGATAGCAATACCACCCAGAACGATATTCTCTTGGGTGAAGATAAGACAGCCATTTTCATCTGTGTCCGGCTGACGGGCATGAAGCCCAATGGCGTTGCCATCGACAGCGTCCGTCTGCTCGATGTGACGGAAAACTAACGGCGTCGTCTCATTGAATCGACCGCCATAAGCTGGCGTATGGAAAAACTTCGGGTGGCCGTCCATATTTCGTAACGCTCCTTGGGGGAAACAGGGATGGCCATATTTTTGAGAGGAAGTGAACCATGAAAATGCTAGCTTCAACGTGTGAATCGTTGTCGCGGGTGAGGGCTTGACGGTTAACACAGATTTCATGGCTGCGTTCACTTCACCCATTGTCCAGAAATTGTGGCACATTGCTCGGTCCTTTTATTACGACTTCCTGTGTCTATCGCCCGGCACCTTTCACGGGTGTGAGGTGGAGGCCCCGTACGTCGGCGAGTTCTTTGTTGAGGGGGCCGTCGGGACGGAGGAGTATGCGGTTCACACCGGCGCGGAGCGTTAAGGTGCCGCTGGGCTGTTCCGTGAAGCGATCGTAGCCGCCCGTGTCGGGCACTTCGCCGCGGGTCTGACTGCCTTCGGTTTCGATGAGGTAAAAATCGCCTGCAGATTCGTCATCGGCGGCCAGCGTGACGGTCACGTCGTAGGTGCCCGCGTGGGGCACGTCGACCTGCCATTCGACCAGGTCTTCGGCGACAACCCAGGGGGCCAACACGTCGAGGGTGGGGCGGTAGGCCAGACGCTGTCCGAAGACGGTGGCTTTGCTGGCGGGCAAATGAATTTCACCGTTCTCCTTCGGCGTGAGGGCGACTACGGCGTTGCCCGCGTTACCCACCTGCATCAACTCCTCCGCACGCCAGGGGAGGGTCCGGTCGGCCGCTTCCTTGCGCACCTGGGCGATAAGGGTTGGCTCGACGGGCGGTGCCACGTTGCCCCAGGCCCGGCGGACGTAGCTGAGCACACTGGCGAGTTGTTCGTCGTCGTAGACGCCAAAGGAAGGCATGCTGAGATTCCAGGTCTGGTCGTTGACCACCACGGGGCCATAGAGGCCATGGAGGACGACGCGTGCGATGCGTTCGGGCGGGCCACTTACCCATTCACTGCCGGCCAGGGGCGGGGCCACACCGGGCACGCCGCCGCCGTGGGGCTGATGGCAGGCGGTGCAGGCCATGGCATAGAGTTCCTGACCGGCCAACACGCGGGCCTTCTGGACGTCGGTGAGGGGCGATGCATTCCGGGTGAGGGTGTCGGGAAGTTTGGCGCCGGGCCAGGTGAATTGATTCAAGGCGCGGAGCACTTTTTCGCGGGTGGCCACATCGGCGTTCCCCATGAGGGCGGTCAGGGTGACGGGCTCTTTTTCCAAGGTGAAGGGCTGGGGATAGCGGATTTGTGCGAAGGCATGTAGCAGGGCATCGCGTTGTGCCATGCCGTCGGCCGGGGTACCTTCGTAGAGATCGAAAAGGGCGGCAACGCGTGCAGGTTCGGCCTCTTCGAGGACACACTGGGCCAGGAGGGAAAGGAAGGTGGGATTGTCTACCTTGCGCGCGGTCCATTCCTGGAGGAATTCGAGTTCATGGCCCTGCAGGCCCGAAGCCACGGCGGTCATGAACAAGGGACTCGATTCCCCGGCAACGAGATCGGCGAGAGTGGTCCGGGCTTCCGGTGCGTCGAAGGCACCCAGGCTCAGGGCGAGTTGCAGGCGCACGCCCGCACTGCTATCGGTGCTGTGTTCGAGTAGGTCGGGGAGCAGGGTGGGCTCGCCCTCTGACAGGCGAATGGCCGCTGCCCGCACCCGTTCATCTGTGCTTTTCAGTGCGATGCTGCAGGTGTCGGGATCCAACGCGTTGAGCCCATCGAGGGTCCAGAGGGCGTGAAGTTGCGCGAGGGGGGCGCCCGTTTTTACCAGCTTTTGCAAGAGGGGGATTGTCTTGGGGTCTGCCCCTTCGATGAGGAGACGCTGGGCCGTCAGGCGATGCCATCCATTCGGGTGGGCGAGGGTTTTAACCCGTTCTTTCGTCGATGCCGTGGACAGTTTGGGAGAGCGGCGGTCGATGGGCTCGTCTTCTGCGACGATGCGCCAGATGCGGCCGAGGTCGTTACCCTGACTGAGATCGCGGTCTTCAATCTGCTTGGTGAGCCAGGGCACCATGAAGATGACATGCTCAATGATGCCGTGATACATGTCCGCCACATAGAGGGCCCCATCGGGCCCAACGCGGGCATTGACGGGGCGAAAGCGCTCGTCCGTGGACGCCAGAAATTCCTGTTCCTCCGGATAAAAACGGGTGGCCTGGGGCGCGATACCGTCATCGAGTTTCAAACGTCCGAGCAAATGGCCGCCCGACTCCGGGACGAAGACATTGCGGTGTGCATCGGCAGGGTATTGGTGCCCATCGTAGAAACAGGTGCCGCTCGCAATCGTGTAGGTGCGCAGGCGGCCATCATCGCGCAGCTCCAGGGCGCCGAGGGTGACGGCGGGGGTCACACGGATGGGAAAGACTTCCTGGCCCTGGGGCGCGATGTCCACATTCACCCCAAAGGCGTTGCGGTCGATACCGCCCCGTTCAAAAACGCGGCGCACGTGGGGGTTGCGCAGCAGGTATTCGGCAGGAATGTAATCGCCAAAGAGCGCCCGGTTTTCGTAGCACGTCATGAAGCGGCCCGTCTCGTCGAAAGTCACGCCAAACTGACCCCGTTTAACGGTTTCCTCTTCAACCAGTTTGCCGTCCTTCCATTGGTAGCGGGTCGTCCAATCGGCGCAATGAAGCCAATTGTCGATGCCATAGCGGAGGCCGTTGGCCGTGTGTTGGGGATTGCCCGCTTTTCCCATTTCGCCCACTTCGGTGCGACGGTCCGCGCGTAGATCGCCATCCGTGTCTTCGCAGAACCACAGGGTCGGCGGCTCCTGCAAAAGGATGCCCCCCTTCACAAAGGCAAAGGAGCGCGGCATGACAAGTTCGTCCATGAAGACCGTGCTCGTGTCGGCCTTGCCATCTCCATCGGTGTCTTCGAGCACCACAACACGACAAATCGGCGCATCTTCGTCGCTGCCATAGACGTCGCGCATATAGCCCTGGTATTCCACTACCCAGATGCGCCCATCGGGGTCAAACTCAAAAAAGATGGGGTTGTGCACCAGGGGTTCGGCCGCCACAAGTTCCACCCGATAGCCCGGCGCAACTTGAAAGGTTTTTTGCTCTTCTTCCGCCGTGAGCACCGGCGCCGGGGGCACTTCGATGCGCTCCAGCAGGGCTTCGCCCTTTTCCCAGTCTGCCCACCCCGTCAGTGCGGACGGGGGGCGAACGCGGGGCCGATCTTTGGGCACGGCATCCTGCGCCAGGGCACTGCCCGAACCGGTGAGCATCAGGGCGGCCAATAGAAGACGATGACGGATGGGGGCGGAAAAGACAGCTATAGTCACAGTGTGTTCCTCGCAGAGCGTATGGGAAAAGGATTGGGGCTATTTCGACAACCGATCGAGGATATTCTTCGTGATACGTTCCACCTCGGGGTCGCCACCACGGAGGCCATGGGCCCAATCCGTCGTGCCCGACGTAAAGACCGTGCCGCCCTGAGGTTTGGTGTAGACGCCGAGACACGCGGCCCCGGTGCGGCCCTTCTCCCATTTCTCATACCACTCACTGTCGCCCGGATGCCACCGTGCAGGCGCGGTGCTGAGCACGGTAAAGGTCTCGGGCGTTCCGTCGCGGTAGGTCGGCGTGGGGAGGCCATCATTCCACTCAAGTTCGCAGCCATCGCACTCATAGCCGACGATGGTGTTTTTCCCGCCGAAGCTATCGTCCCGTTTCAGGTCAGTGCCTTCAAAGATCCAGTGGTCGGGCCGGTGCACCGTGAAGGCACCGCTGCCATCCATGAATTGGTCGTGGCTCTTGTGAAAACCACCCCACAAAAAGCCGACGCCCGTGAGTTCGTTCTCCGGGCGCTTCACCAGGTGGTGGCTCCACAGCGACGTGAGCAAGGTGTAGTCTCCCGTAGCGAAGACGGGGTCTTTGAAATAGTTTTCCTTCCAACAGACCAGCGCGCGACCTTCATCTTCGCTACGCACCTGCCAGCAGCAGGTGTTGCCACTGAAGAAGGCCACATTGCCGCCACCGGCGATAAAGGCCTCCAGGTTGTCCCGCATGGGGGTGGACCAATACTCATCGTGGCCCACGCTCAATACCAGCCGGTAATTCTCCAGCAGTTCCGGACGAAATTCCAGGTCGGAATTTACGGCATAATCGAGTTCTATGGCATTGCGCTCGGCCCATTGAATAAAGGGATGCTCCCAGTTGGCGAACTGGCTCGACGGGGGGCGGTCGAAGGACACCCGGTTGCCCTGGAGGCCCGCCCGCCCGTTGTAGGCATAGAGGCTGGAGCCGCCCCAGTTGTTGTAGGCATTGTAGGTGTTGGTCGTTAGCTGGAGAAGAATCTTCGAGTTCTTACCGGGCTCGGCGGCGCGGACGACAAAGAAACAACTCGACGTGGCGGTACGTTGGCCCCGTTGGACAAAACGACCGCCCCCATCGGCTGCCCGCAAGGTGACCTGATAATAGCCACTGCGCCATTCCGCAGGGATGGCCACGCGGACCGATTCCGGCCACCCACATCCGTGGGACGACGCCTTCTCCGGCACCGGGAGATTCTGCCCGGGAATGCCCTTCTGGCTCCACACCGATTCCGCGGTCTCGCCGAGTCGGGTAATCTCCGCTTCAAAGGTTGCCGCTCCCGTCGAGACATGGAGGGTCACCTCCTCGCCGGCCACGACACTGAGTTGTCCCGCGTAGCCTTCGATAAACAGGGGGGCTGCCCCATCGGCCATCGCTGTAGAGGAAAAAACGCCCGCCACGAGCGTTGCGCACAGCATGGCGAGTGCCATGGGAAAGCGGAATAGGGAGGACCATTGCTTCATAGGGTGTTGCTCCAGTTTTGTGCATGAAGGCACCGACGGGGCGTCCCGTAGTTGGTCACCCAATCGTGTTCCCGGCGTAAGCCTGCCTCAGCATTACACCGCCGCCTTCTCTCCGACATTCGTTAAATGATAGTAGAGGCTATGAGGCGATAGCATTTCAAGGAGCGAGTGATATTTGTTCGGTGACGCTTTAGATTGCACCGGGGGAGCTTCGGTACAGTCACCCCCGATGACGTCATTGTTTCACTGACGTGCGGATGCGTTGTTTCATACGGGGGATACTGTCCCTGTCGTGCGATGGCTTTTACTGGTACAGAGAGCCAGCCCATGCCCCATCTTGGCGGTGCGCTGTTTCATAGCGGAGTCAGCCGGGTGCCGCAGGGCTATTCTGAATGAACGCCACGCCAGACGATGTCTCCGTGGACAAAATTATGCTGGCCACCGTCGTCCGTTCCGTTCCGCCCGACACTGTAGAGCAGAAAGCTATCTCCATTTGGTCTGTAAATAAACGGCATACCGCTGAAGGGGTCCGTAAGGGTGGCTTCTGGAAATTGCTCGGTAAGCACATCAAGTGTTTCAGGCGGAATGGCAAACTGCTCCAGCGTCAGGCCGAGCTGTAGCAATTGGAGGAGGGCTTCGTGGCGGGCTTGTGAGCCGAGCGTCGACGGCAAGGATTGCGCGAGCTGCCAGGTATAGGGCGCGAATCCAACGTCCAGCGTTTCATAGTGCTGAAGTGCTTCATAATAGGGGAGAAGGGCAACGTTCGCGATACGGGTGCCCACTTCGGAAGCATTCGAAAGGTCCCGTTTAATCCAAGGGCGCGCCAGAGGGCTCGAAAACACAAATTGACTGGCTTTTTGTCGCAATCCCGAGGAGGAAAAGTAAATGGTACGATTCATATTGGAATAACGATCGGCCCAATCGCCCTCCAACAACGTTGCAATATGATTTACATAGGTGTTCCTGTTTTCCACCAATGTCGGCAGGAGTGGTGCGCGACCTGGATCCTTTTGGACTTCCAAAAAAATTCGCGCTACCTCATTCTCACCCATCATACCCGGTGGAAAGGCATCCAGAATGGCATGGTAGGTAATCATGGCGCAGCCATATCGCGTGAACTGCGAGATGAGGTTGGGTTCCGGTGCCATGGCCGCAGCAAACAGGAAGCCTGTCGCTATATCAGCTGCCGCAGCTTCGCCATCACCCGATCGGGCCCGATAGACAATATTCAACGCAAGAAACCTGGCGCTATCCCGTGCTTCGCGGAGGTGTTCCATGTCCATCGTTTCTGGATAGGGCGGAACGGCGGCCATGGGGCCACCCAGGGCGGAGACCCGCCGAAGTTCGGCCAGAAATTCTTTATGACCGTTCAGAAAGTTGTCCATACGATCAATGTCTTCGGGAGCCAGCGCTTCCCACGTTTCCGCATCGTGCCAGGTTTGGTAGACGATATCCCATTCATCGCCGTTGACTTCATTTTTCTTACGCAGGAAGAAGGACTCCCAGGCGGCGATTGTGTCCAGAGCCGGTTGTAGTTCTGAGCGGGGTAGGCGCAACGTATCGTCGTCTTTTTCAGAGATTGCCAGGGAAAGTTGGTTGTGGAAAAAGACTTCCGGTGGAACCGTAAGTGTGGCCAGGGTCGCCGCGCTACGCCGGTCCGTGTCTACGACAAAGAACACCAATCCAATCGAAGTAAAGACAAGGAAGAGCAGCAGTGTCCGTTGAGATCCGAATCGATTTCGTCGCCGATGTTTTCCCATAGGTGGCCCCTTCTTGCCCTGTGCCGCGGGCTCTGTGTATAAGGTTCGGGCCCGCCCTATCTCCAAGTATATACATCCACGCCCCGCAATGAACAAAGGCGGGCTCTGCCTTTTGTGTTCTTTGCGTTCTTTGAGGTTTGATATTTTCCACGCAACCAGGCGGCCCGTGCCCTTGGTGCGCGGGGTTTCGGTACAGTCACCCCCGCGGACGTCGTTGTTTCACTGACGTGTGGATACGGTGTTTCATACGGGGGATACTGTCCCGGCAGGGTGGCGACACGCAGTAGGTTAACTGGACGGAATCTGTAACGACTCTATCGTTTTAAGTCGATTCGTCCGTCGCTATTGTATTTGCCGAAAAAACTGGTATAGACACAAAAAAGGCCCAAATCACAGGTGCTGTGATTTGGGCCTTGATTAGTAGATGGTACCTGAGGACAGGATCGAACTGTCGACCTCTGGAACCACAATCCAGACGGGGCGGTGTCTCCCTGTGTATCAGAGTGTACAATAGCCCCGAAAAATAAGGGTGTTAATTCTCCCTTTGTATCCCTTTATCGGCTGTGATAAACTAAAAGTGGACTTAATATGGACTTAAGTACGATAAACGCAGAGGGAAATAGGCTATGAAAATCACAGAGAAAGCGGTAAAAGACCTACGCCCGGCTGAAAATAAAAAGCCCTACGAAGTGCGCTATGAGGACACGCAAGGCTTCCTAGTTCGAGTTCAGCCAACGGGGCGCATAACGTACTATTTCGAGTACCGCAATTCAGACAAAAAGCGCCAACGCATCAAATTGGGCGTATATCCCACTCTGAAAGTTTCAGAGGCGCGGGATGCAGCCGCGATACTAGCGGGTGAGGTGGCGAAAAAGGGCGACCCTGCTGCTGACAAGCGGGCAGAGCGCCATGCAGTCGCCCCGGCTGACCTGACCTTGCACCAATTCATCGAAGAGCACTACGGCCCGTGGGCTCAAACGAATCTAAAATCCCATGCGCCTACCCTCACCCGGCTACGGGCTGGATTCGCTCCCTTGCTGTCAAAGCGGCTTGTCGACCTCACGGCACGGGACTTTGAACAGCATCGGCTAGACCGATTGAAGCATAAGCTGGCAACGAAGAAGAAGCCACCGACCCCGCAGACCCTCAACCGTGACCAGCAGACTCTTAGGGCTGCACTCACCCGCGCTATAGATTGGAAGCTTATCGACAGCAACCCGCTTGATAGGGTCAAAAAGGCCAAGGAGGACAGGAACCGCAAAATCCGGGCGTTATCAGCCAACGAGGAGGCCGATATTCTGGACACCTTCACGCGGCGCAGGCAAAAGGCGGTAGACGGGCGACTCGTGAATTTCCAGAAAGGTGCCAGGAAACAACCCAAAATTCCACGGTACCTGAATTTTCTGGAACCGCTATTCGTGCTCAGTCTGGAGACAGGCATTAGGCGCGGTGAAGCCGTAGGGCTGCTCTGGAGTGATATCGATTTCGCAGGGCGCACGTTGACGGTACGGGGTGAAGGTGCGAAGTCTGCACAGACCCGCACTGTTCCCCTGAGTACTAAAGCAAAAATGGCGTTGGTCCAATGGCGCGCCCAAGTGCGGGGGCAAGGTCGGGTATTCATGGGTCTGACCGTGGACAGCCTCAAAGGCCAATGGGTGCGACTGCTCAAGGATGCCAAGGTGACCGGCATTCGCTGGCACGACCTACGCCACACCTTCGGCACCCGTTGCGCCGTGGGTGGGGTGCCCGTGGTTACCATTCAACGGATGATGGGCCATGCATCGATTACGACCACGGCGCGGTACCTGCACGCCACCGACGAAGATATGAGGAACGCTATGGACCGGCTCGAAAAAGCAGCAGGGGGCGGAGCATGAACGAAGAGCGAATAAGCCGAGCGGCAGAAATGATAGATTCGGCACTTATTGGTGCGTGGGGTATATCTGAATCGGGCGACGCTAGCCATATACCCGCACTAGAATGGCGCTACGAAAGAATGCGGGATTACATCTACACAGCAGGCGAACTGCTTTTGAATACAGGGGATGCAGCCCGAGAGGTACGGGCTACCCTCGATTGGGTGGCCGGGCACCTGCCAAGCGTTGAAGATTTTACGCAGACCAAGGCAAGGGTCACAATGAATCCACGTATGCTGGACCCTGAAATGATGCACAACAGGAGTATGCTCCGTTCGGCACAATGGCTCCTGAGTCAATGGGAGCGGCTTTCGATGGCAGCGTCTACGCTTAGGGATATCGCGCACTCTGAGGCCAACAAGGACCCGATGCCGGAAGAAGCAAAGGGATTGACGGATTCTGCAAAGAAATTGCTACGCGGCGCGCGACGGATTGAGTCACACACGGAGCCGGTCAAGTGGGTTGAGCTAACTGAGGAGGCTCGTTTCGAAGAACACACAAACATAACAAGTAGGACGACTTTAACGGGCTTGAAGCTGCTCGAAATGATAGGCAAGGGGAATAATTCAAAGTGGCGTCTGACACCTCGCGGCGAAGTTGTTGCGCAGTACTTTAGGGATACGGAATGGAAGAAGTGGTAAGTCTCTTACTACCCTCTTACCAGTAAGAGGCTTCGTGCCAACGGCTAAAATTTCATGTACGATCTCCTTAGCTAAACCGGAATCACCCGGCGCTAGAAGATGGAGACTGTACAATGGATGCCTTCGAAGATCGAGCACTGACTGAGGATGAAGCGGCGGAATTCCTTGGAATGTGCAAGGGCACGCTTCGCACTGCCCGCAGCTTGGGCAAGCGCCCGAATCGTATTGAAAGCCCACCCTATTTCAAAATCGGCCCCCGCTGTGTACGCTACAGTTTGAAAGACCTTCACGAATACCGTGAGCGTTTCCGCGTGACCGACGGGGGGCACGCGACATGACCTGTCCGAACAAAACGACCCCCGACGCGGTAGGACGCGGCGAGGGCCAAGCAAACTATTTACTCCACAGAGATGATACCCCCAATTGGGGGATACCGTCAAGCTGGGTTTTCATCCCCATCGAAGGCAAAGCACCCCGCGTAAAGGACTGGCCGAATCACCCCGGCCTGTCTCCCGAGGGCGTCGCGCGGCTGCTGGCTGCTGGGCAAAACGTTGGTCTACTGACCGGCGAACGGTCTGGGCGTCTGCTGGTGGTCGACATCGACGGCGAACGGCCCGAGGGCCTGCCCGATACCGTGACCGTCAAGACCGGCAGCGGCGGCACGCACCTGTACTACACCGTGCCGGAGGGCGTGGACATCCCGAAGGCGAACAAGGTCAACCACGTGGCGCCGGGCGTAGATATCCGGTATACAGGCGGGCAAGTGGTATATCCCGGCAGCGTTCACCCCGGTACCGGCGCGCTGTATGAATGGGCACCAGGCAAGGCACCGGGAGAAATTCCCATGGCCGAGGTACCCGGCTGGGTGATTGCTGCGCTGCTGGCCCCGAAGCCCCAAAAGCAGGCCCCGACGTTGCCCCGAGAGCCACGACCGCAGACCGGGCAGGGGTATCATGCCACCGCACTACAGGGCGCGGCACAGGACATCCGTGACGCAGCACCGGGCACCCGAAATGCTACGCTGAATACGAAGTCCTACGCGCTGGCCGGGCTGGGCATCGACGCGGGCACAATTGCGGATCACCTGCTACCGGCTGCGCTCGATACTGGGCTGCCCGAAGGCGAGGCCCGCGCAACGATTCACAGCGGCACCGTGGCGGGACAGGCGGCACCGCGTGACGTTTCGCGGCCGGAAAAACGGCCGGCAGAATCTGTGCCGTCTGTAAGTGGGCAGGACAGGAATGAAGTGTCTTGCCCTGCTCCCCGTGCGCTGGCCGATAAGTATCTTACGGACATTCACCCATGTGGGACGTTGCAGTGGTGGCGTGGCGACTGGTGGATCTACGACCATGCAACCGGCTGGCGGGCCGTCAAGACACCCGAGCTCTATGCCATCTTGAGCGAAGCTCTAAAGGATTGGTCCTATATCCACACCACAGCCCGTGGTGACGCGGAGGAGAGGACCGTCTATGCCATCTTGCGGGAATCACTCCTGCGGGACGTTGTCGGACAGCTACGCCAGCCGGGGCGCTCGATACTCTCGGATGATTCAGACGCCCCCTTATGGCTGGACGGCACGCCGTCGGCATCGGACTATCTTCCGGTGCAGAATGGGATCGTCCACCTGCCAACCCGGCAGCTACGGCAGCACAGCCCGAAGTTGTTTTGTCCGCACCGGCTGGCGTTTCCCTTCGAACCCACGGCACACCCCGAGCAGTGGATAAAGTTTTTGCGTCAATTGTGGCCCGACGATGAGCAGTCGATAGAGCTACTGAAGGAATGGTTTGGCTACCTGCTGACCAGCTCTACACGATTCCATAAAATGATGCTCATGGTCGGTCCGAAGCGGTCCGGCAAGGGTACCATTGCCCGCATCGCTGAGGCGACGATAGGCGCGGCTTCCTGCTGTTCACCCACTCTCGGCGGGCTATCCCAGAACTTCGGAGCGGCGGCTATTGTGGGCAAGCGGCTGGCCGTTGTAGGCGATGCTCGGCTGTCCGGCAGGGCTGACGCGGCCATCGTTACGGAACGGCTCCTGTCGCTGTCTGGTGGCGATTTGCAGACCATTCCACGGAAGCACCAATCAGACTGGATCGGGACTCCCGAAACAAAGTGGATGCTTTTATCGAACGAGCTGCCCCGGCTACCCGATTCGTCTGGTGCGCTGGCATCCCGCTTCCTATTGTTGCAGACCTCCGAATCGTTCTATGGGCGCGAAGACCACGGCTTGGAAGCACGACTACTGGCAGAGCTGCCCGGCATCTTCAATTGGGCCCTTGATGGTCTGGCGCGGCTCCAGGAACGTGGACGATTCTCCGAATTGGCAGCGGCCCGGGACAGTATGGAGGCGCTCGAAGACTTGGGCAGTCCTGTGGCGGCCTTCGTCCGGCACTCCTGCGAAGTTGGACCTGGCTACACCACACCCACGTCTACGTTGTATGAGGCCTTCCGGCGGTGGTGTGGCGATGAAGGGATCGACCACGTATCGACCAATGCGATATTTGGCCGGGATTTGTCTGCGGCATTCCCAGCTATCAGAAAAATCACTTTTCGTAGCGGCGATGGACGTAGAGAGAAAAATTACAGCGGAATTCGCGTAGTGGCACCAGCTGTCACTAGTGACTTTCCATTGCATGCGTAGTAAAAAAAATAAGTTTTTATATGAAGACACAGTAGGCTGGCACCGGTGACAGCTGGTGCCACCCTACTCCTGAAAGGACCCGAATCATGAAATTCTGGCAAATATTGAAGCAATACCCAACCTTAACAGCAAACGGATTCACGGACCCGACAGACCCCAACTTTGCCAAGTGGCGTGCAGAGCTGACCACGCGGCCCGACGACATCGAAGCCGCTCAGCAATGGGTGAGTCAGTTCCCGAAATCCACGACGGCACGGCTATCCAGCTATCACGCAAAACACATCCTCGAATACGACACCGGGCGCTACGTCGACGAAGGCTCATTTATCGTGGGCGCGATTCTGGCAGGCTTCACGCCGGGCACGTCGGCACACGGCCCGGCTGGCTTCTTAAATATCGACCGTCGCGCACTGAATCGCTTTATCAAATCGAAACCGGCGCTGGTCCTGATTGGACTGGCGGCATGACTCACAACCAACCCAACGAAGGAAAAACCATGAGCGTAGAAAAACACCGAGACCAACTCACCCGAGCAGCCGCAGACCTTGAGGCACTGACCGCCCGCAGGACCGCAGCACAGCAGGCATGGACGGCGGCTATCGTTGCCGATGACCAGAAGGCCGAGGTCAAGACGGCCAAGGCGCTGTCCGACATCGACGCAGCCCTTAGCCTGGCCGAATCTAAGATCGCCGTTGTGCGGCGCTGCCTGCATGATGCCGAAGTCGCAGACATCCCGGACCGTGCGGTCGAGGCGCTGACAGAGTACCGAGCGCTTGCAGACGAGGCCGCAGAATTGGCCCGTGACGTAATGAAGCACTGGCGGGAGGGGCACAACAGGGCACAGCGAATCCGTGAGCTTGACGGGCAGTGTAGGGCCATTGCTGGCGAATTCCACGAACATACCCGCGAATTGGGTCACTATACACCGCTGACCGGCGCACGATTCCCGGTGGAGCTGGCCGAGCTTGGGCGTCTGTACGGGCAGTTCCAGAAATTCGGGGCTAAGTGGCAGCCATCCGTCGCGACACTCCTACCAGCTAAGCGGGCGCGGCCAGTCGTCGAACCCGTCGAACCTGTCGAACCCGAAACCACAGAGACCGAAAGCGAGGACACCGCAGCATGAGCATCACCACGGCCATGGACGACTTCATTCGAAGCAACCCGGGCAACGTTTTTTCTAACCCGAAAGGAATATCACCATGAAACGATTCACCCCCGAAAGAACAGCAGCCCTGCCCCCCATGGACAGCGGCAGAAATAAGCACCTCCACAGCATGAACAACGATGACCTCATGCGCATTCACATCGGCATGGACGATGCAGAGATTCATCGCGTCAACCTGATTGCGGCCCAGACTGCCCGCGATTCGATTGCCGTACTTTGTGATATAAAGCAGTTTGCCAACGTGACGCAGATCCCCGGCTGGCAGTGGGTGCCCGTTGCCGGTAGTCGCGATTGACTCCGGAGGCTTGAAAGATGGCAACAGTAAAACGCAGCACGGCGCAGCGTGAAGCCGACCTGCCCGAAATCGCAACCGATTGGGTGATGGGCTTCACACTGCGGGAAATCGCGGCCCGACTGAATGCCCGACGCGACTACTCGCTATCGTTCCAGACCATCGCCAACGACGTGAAAACCATCGTGGCACGCTGGCGTGAAGCTTCCACGGCTTCGGTCGCAGAGGCCAAGGCCGTGGAGCTGGCCCGGCTTGCCGAAGTCGAACGGCAGGCATGGCAGGCTTGGGAGGCATCGCAGCAGGAAGCCGTCCGGACGCTGTCTGAGGAATCCAGCGGCACGGATGGCGGGCGCACTCGGCACCAGACCATCGCCGAGGTCAAGCGAGATTCCAGGTACCTGGCAATTATCCGGGACACAATCTCGGCTCGCATAAAATTGCTTGGGCTTGATGGCGACTTCGCCGAACGGCTCGAAAAACTCGAAAGGAAAGCATCATGAAAAACCTATTTGAGCGACTACGTAGGCTCGAAAAACGAATGGTACCCGTCGAACCGGCGGCAATATTCGTCATGGCACCGCCTCCCGGCATCGTGGGCAAGAACGTGGACCTCACCCAGTTCTCACCGGCCAGCAATGGCAAGCCCGGCTGTCTGGTGACATTCCGCAGACCGTAGGTCTAATGGCCCGGCTGGCATCGCTGCCAGCCGGGCGCACTCTTGACAAGCACGACGGCTGGGCGTATTCTACCAGTCGGGCTACCGGATTCCCCGGCAAGCTAAGCGGCCCCCGAAGGTGCTACCAACACCAGCGAGGGCCTAGACTCGGATGCAGATGAGTGCAAACGAATCCTACGCGGGATTATACCCGTATGGCGTGATAGATTCACCCGCACCCGCCTGTATTCTCACCTTGGAGAATGCACCCATGATTATCACTACCACCCTCGAATGCCAAGACCTCGAAGATATCTTTGTCCAGCATCTTGCGGAGCAAAGCCACCACTTCGGCGATATAGACGAATACGTCCGCTCGCTGATTTACGCGGCATTCGATGCCCACCCGGATTTCTGGCGTTGCTCCAATCCCGAATGCCTTGAAGCCGTCTACCCCGTTATGACGACCCGGCAGGTATCCGGCCCGGCCTTCAAGCGGTACGCAGTCGACACGCGGCCCTGTGAGGTATGCCCGGCCTGTGGGACTGCTGCCCCATAGCCTACCTATCACCAGCAGCCAGAGCGCCCCGAATCCTGACCGATTCGGGGCGTTTTGCATTCCGTGGAGAATGGCACGAAATCGGGCATTGTGGACTTAATATGGACTTAAACCCGTATTTCAAAGAGAAAGGGCGACCACGAATATTCGCGGTCGCCCTGTGTTTATAATGGTACCTGAGGACAGGATCGAACTGTCGACCTCTGGAACCACAATCCAGCGCTCTAACCAACTGAGCTACCCAGGCACGGGGACGATTCATGCACACCATTGGCGGTGCGTTCTGAATCGAAAAAGAAGTATATGATTTAGCCATCGTGTAGTGCAAGTTTTCTTCCACCTTCACGGTCGATTCGGTGCCATGGTCTTTCCAGGGCCGACTCGGGTTGTGCATTGTTATTTAGATATGGTATAAATAAGCGCGGAGCAACCGTCGGGGGGCGACTACACGGGCTACTGCCTGATATGGGCGATTTAGTATACTAGCCCCTTACCTTGTAATTTGTGTCAAATTCTGGAGTGTACACCCATGGAAAACGTAATCATAATCGGTTCTGGACCTGCAGGCTATACGGCTGCGCTCTACACGGCCCGCGCCGATTTGGCCCCTCTTTGTCTGGAGGGTGAACCGAGCAAAGACATTCTTCCTGGCGGTCAATTGATGACGACCACGGAAGTTGAGAATTATCCCGGCTACCCCGATGGTATTGATGGTCCCCAGATGATGGTGGATTTTAAGAAGCAGGCCGCGCGTTTCGGTACCCGTTTTCTCTATAAGACGGTGACCCGCATCGACGTTTCGAGTACGCCGTTAAAGGTGTATGCAGGCGAGGAAGTGTGGGAGACGAAATCTATCATTATTGCGACCGGTGCGACCGCCAAATATCTCGGTCTGCCGTCGGAAGCGGCCTTTGAAAATCGCGGTGTGTCGGCCTGCGCTACCTGCGACGGTGCCTTGCCCCGATTCCGCAACAAACCCCTCGTCGTCGTTGGTGGTGGGGACACGGCCATGGAAGAGGCCCTCTTCCTTACGAAATTCGCCAGCAAGGTACACGTGGTTCATCGTCGCGACAAATTCCGTGCGAGCAAGATCATGGGTGATCGGGTTATCAATCACGAGAAGACCCAGGTGGAGTGGAACACGGAAGTGGACGAAGTGCTGGGTAACGATACAGACGGCGTCACGGGCGTGCGGTTGAAAGATGCCGAAACGGGCGAGACGCGGGACGTGGAGTGCGTTGGCTACTTTGCGGCCATCGGTCACAAGCCCAACACGGATGTCTTCGCGGAGGTCATCGACCTGCACGACAACGGCTACATGAAAACCAAGCCCGACAGCACCTACACCAATGTAGAAGGTGTCTTTGCCTGTGGCGACGTGCAAGACCACGTATATCGCCAGGCGGTCACGGCAGCGGGGAGTGGTTGCATGGCGGCCATCGACGCGACCCGTTGGCTTGAGTCGCAAGAAGGCTAATGATTCCAGGCGAAAGCCTGAACCTACAATAAACGGCCCCGGGCGGCGGATCGCGATAATCGCGCCGCCGCCCAGCGCTGTTTGGGGCCAGGTCGGACGTAGTGCATCCCGACCCGGTCAACGGGGCTACAGCTGGGTAATGTTGCTTACGCCGAAGATCAGTCCGAGGAATGCCTCTACCACTGCAACAATTTGCAACAATACATCCAGTACAATTTCGATATTGAATGCCGATTTTGGGGCCACACGCATGGTCATTTCTCCTCTAACTGTGTTGACTTGTATTTCACAGGATAGCTTGGGCCTGTGAACTGTTCCCACTACATCTTACGCGACAGCCGGTATATTGTTACGAGACTATCGGTTTTTCAGTTTCATCAGTATAGCACCAATGTGATCAAAATACACTTGTCAAAATATTGCTTGCGGGGTGCCAACGGCCCCTTGTGAATCCGGTAAATAAGGGGCGCATTGCATGGCCCGATTTTCTCTGCTATGGTGTGCGTAACAGAGGCCGATTGGGCGGCCTGAGATGGGAAGAAACGGGTGTAGGAAGTACGATGGGTAGACATTCGGTTAAGTTTGCGTGTCATCATTGTGGACATTGCTGTACAGAGGTGGTTTGCCTGCCTACGCCCTGGGATGTGATCCGTATGGTGCGCATGGAAGGCGTCAATCCCTATGAGTTCCTCGAGTTTCTGAGCCCCGACGAGATTACCGGCGTCGAGCCCGACGATCCCTCCTGGCTCGAGGTGGGGGAAGAGCGTTATCTGATGGCCCTGCGTCGCGACGAGTCCGGGTGTCACTTTCTGGATAAGAAAACGCGTCATTGCACCATTTACGAAGCCCGACCTATACTGTGCCGCCTCTATCCCTTCGCGCTGCAAGAGTCGAAAGAGGGGGAGTTCCTGGGCTTTACACTGCACGACGACGTGGGCTGCCCGAAAAACCGTGATGGCGACGTGAAGACCCAACCCCTGCACGACCTCTATCTGGATGACTGTCTCCACCAAGGGGACTATTCCGACCTCGTGGCCGTGTTTAACGCGCGGGACTACGAAGGAAAATCACCATCAGATTTTATTCAGATGTTCGTTCATTACGAAAAATCCACCCCGCCGTCTTGATATTGGTGACCAATAGCGAGAAAACTACGTAAAGATGCGGAATTTGCGGGGCACCACCTCCAGGCAGGTCGGTTATAGTTGACTCCCGGCAAACTGAGGTGGTACCCTTAAGGCTTCTAGTGCGGAAACATAATCACTTGACAGGGTATATAATCGTCATACTGTGAACTCAGGGGTCAACAACAACCGTTTGAATAGGCGCCCCATTTCTTTTGAATTCCGTTTGCGCTTCGCTTTCTCAGGAGCCCTAATTGTATGAAACGTTGGACCGTGATGCTTATTCCCCAAGATCGGGGTGGCACGCAGACTTTCTCATTAGCCGCTTATCATTTCTGGATAGCCGTGGGTCTTTTTTCGGCCTTCGCCTTTACGACGGCGTTCTTCTATCAGCGTCATCAGGTAATTGCCCAACAGGCCGTTGCCCTTCAGGAACAGAATAAGTCGATACAGTGGGAATTGGACACCCGTCCCACGACAGCACCCGTCGTGGCGGAAGAAACGACCCCATCAGACGATCTCGAGGCCATCGAGCGTCGCTTGCGTGCCGAATATGAGGCCAGCATCGCCACCATCACGGCCGAGTTGAGCGAGTTGTATGACATGGAGGCCAAGGCCCGGGATATCACCGGTATTGCCCCCCGTGAAAAGTCGGCTACCGACGCAACCGCCACCGAAGGTGGTGGGCAGGGTGGTGCGCCTTCCGGTTACATGCCCGTGGCGTATCTCGGCGTAGACAATCAATATCGCCCGCCCCACGTCATTTATGGACTGTCCCGGCCCTCCGCCGACCTTATTTTGCAGGAAATTCGGGTCCGGCAGCAGAGTCTGAGCGAACTGGTCGTAGATGGCAAGGCCGCCGCCGAAAAACTTTCCCGTCTTCCCTCTGTGTGGCCTCTTTATAGTGGTGCCGGTCGTATCAGTTCCCGCTTCGGGCACCGGCGCGATCCCATTAATCGTCGGGTTCGCCATCATGACGGCACCGATCTGGCCGCACCCACTGGCACCCGTATCCGGGCGACGGCCTTTGGCAAAGTAATTTTCTCCGACTATGACCAGTTTTATGGGAATCTCGTGAAGATTGACCATGGCAATGGCCTCGAGACCTGGTATGCCCACATGTCCAAGCGCAGTTGTAAGGTCGGAGATTCCGTAGACCGCTCCTCCCTCATCGGTTACGTGGGCAGCACCGGTCGCAGTACGGGCCCCCACCTGCACTACGAAGTTCGTATAAACGGTGCCCCCGTCGACAGTGAAAAATACTTGAGCGAATAGGTGCCGGTTGGCCCCGACGGATAGCGTGCATATTCGCTTTCTATGATGGGCTCGTGTACAATCTTCCTATTCGGTCTGTTCTCTTTCGACGCGAACGCTGCGGTTCCGTCGCGGGCTTGGGCCCCCTTATGAGGACAGCACTTACGGAATCGATGACCGACAGGATTACATCATGCTTGAATCACGAAAGTCCAAGACCTACAACGAAAACAAGGTCGCCAGCATCATTGGGCAGGGGACCACGATCAAGGGTGACATCAGTTCTAAAGGCACCATTCGCATTGAAGGCACCGTTTCCGGACAGGTGCAGAGTGGTGACACGATTGTGGTTCAGGAAGGCGGTAAGTTGAAAGCCGACCTGGTCGCTGGTCAAATCATCATCAGTGGCGAAGTTCACGGCAACGTACTGGCCCACGAACGCCTCGAGATCTGTGCCGGCGGAAAAGTAATCGGTGATATTACCGCGCCCCGCGTAAGTATTGCAGAGGGTGTTTTGTTTGAAGGTAAGTGCACCATGAAAGCCCCCGGTGCAGCCCCCGCCCAGGCCCCCAACACGGGCAAACAGTCGGCGACTTCAGGCAAAGAGTAATCCCAGGGAAATCCGGAGCCCTATCACGTCGCAGCGTTGCGCCCATGAGTGGTCACAGTGCTGGAGTATCTTCCCATGGACCTCGCTCCATCAAAATCTTCAAAAATCCTCGTGGCCATGAGTGGTGGCGTCGATAGTGCCGTCACGGCTTCCCTGCTGGTTAAGGCGGGCTACGACTGTGTCGGTGTGACCATGCGCCTTGTTCCCGAGCATGAGGAAAAGTCCGTTTTCGAACCCTGTTGTGGTCTCGAAGCGGCGGAAGACGCCCGACGGGTCTGTGAAAAGGTCGGCATTCCCCACCAGGTGATGCATGCGGTCGATCGCTTTGATCGCGACATCATTACCCATTTTGTGGAGGAATACCAGCAGGGGCGCACCCCCAACCCCTGTGCCCGGTGTAACCGCATGATCAAATTTGGTGCCCTCTATCAATGGGCCGATAAGATTGGGGCGGATTACATTGCCATGGGCCACTATGCCCGTCTTGAGCGACTCGGCGGAAGACATTCTCTGCGGCGGGCCGTTCACCGGCCCAAAGACCAGAGTTATGTACTTTCGCCCCTGACACAGCCCCAACTTCGCCGTGCCTGGTTTCCCCTGGGGGAAATGACCAAGCAAGAAGTGCGCGACCATGCCTGGGGACTGGATTTTGGAATGGCAACCAAAAAAGAAAGTCAGGAAATCTGCTTTATCCCCAATCGGGACTATGCCGGTTGGATTGAGAAGCGGGCCGAAGCCATGCCAGCGGGGCCGATTCTTTCGACCGACGGCACGGTGTTGGGACAGCACAACGGAATTATGCACTACACCATTGGTCAACGCCGGGGACTGGGCGTCAGCGGACCACGTCCCTACTATGTTGTGCGTTTGGACCGGGAACAGAATGCCGTGATAGTCGGGTTTGCTGAGGAAACCTTCTCCTCATCCTTTACCACGGGTCCCATCTGCTGGGGGGGGCTGGGTCGCCAGGATGAGCCATTCCGATGTCTCGTCCAGTTGCGTTCACGCCATCAAGCGGTGGAAGTAACCGTTCATCCCCATTTGCGGGGAAGCCTTGTGGAGTTTGATGCGCCTGAGCAGGCTATCACGCCGGGCCAGTGGGCGGTGTTCTATGACAACGACGGCTTTGTGCTGGCCTCGGCAATCGTTCAGGGCTTCCGCCTTGTAGCCCCCGGTTCCGAGATTGCGGAACGTACGGCAGGCGTTTCCTGAACCGGCTTCTATCTAGTAATAGGTAGATCCACCGGTAATCAGTTCGGTGATTTCCGTGTATCCCAAAGACAGGGCCATGTCGGCGGCCGTCATCCCGTCGATGCATTCATCGCGCTTATTGGGGTCGGCACCGTAGGTCAAAAGTAATTCAACAATTTCGCGGTTGCCCGTGACACAGGCCCACTGCAACGGGGTCATTCCGATATTGCTTTCTGCATTTACATCGCAGGTATCCAACAGGGCGATGACCGTGTCGATGTGACCTTCCCGTACGGCCTTGTGCAATGGGGTTTCGCAAAGGTCATCCAACTGAGACGGATCGGTTCCGATACGCAATAGCGAGTGAATGGCTTCGGTGAGGCCGAGGTAGGCGGCCCGGTGCATGGGGGGGGCTTTTGTATCCATGACTTTTTCATCGTCTCTCACCTGGCGCAGCATCATTTCTGCCAGCGCCATGTGTCCACTGCCAAATGCACGATCCAGCGGGGTCTTCCCACTATCGTCCAGGGTGTGTAACCATACAGCTTTCATAGGCACTACCTCCTTTTCTCGGTCAGATTAACTTCCGGTATGTATAAGCAAGGAGGGTGCCAACAGTGTCCTTGCGCGCGTTTCAGAATGGGATAAAATCCTAAGTTTATTGTAGTTAACGGGTTACGGTGTTCGGTTTTGTTGAGAGCCCAAGGGGTATTCCTTCAAATGGCGTGACCCGTTACCGCGAAATTGCCGACCCCTCGTCAGAGTGACGGAAATCGGATAATTGTTCCGTCAGTCGGTTGGTCCCGGGTGGCCACCGGAGCCTTCCGTGGTTGCCCAAACTCATTCATCTATTAATACGTAACCAGTGCATTTTCGTATCAACGCCGGTTAAATTTTATAGGTGCGTCGTTACTTGCCCCATCGCATCCGTAGAATTCAGGAAAATCGCATTAAAATAGCTCCATTCGCTTCGCGAGGGATGGGTCAGGCCACAGGGGCTCCCGACATTGGGGGCCCGTGGTTTGGGATTCTGCATCAGGAGACTAATTTTAACGGGTTTGCCCTGCAGTAAGATGGCAATTTCGCTTTGATTGTGATAGTCTACCGTATATAGAGGTATGGTGCCGAGAATGGTCTCCATGTCGTTGTTTAGGGAGCTTTGCGTGAAGAATACAGCTTGGTGCGTCCATGGTGTGGTGGTGATGGTGATGGCCCTTGGGGTTCTCCAGGGCTGTGAAGCACCCTTGCCCGCGACGCCCCCAACCAATGGGGTACCTGTTGACACCGCCAATGCTTGGGCCGAATGGCAGGCTATCGCCGCGAAAGACCAGCAAGAATGGGATCTTGAGCAAGCAATTCGCCTTGCGTCGGCCATGGCCGAGCGTCCATCGGGGCTACGGCCCATGCTGCTCGCTGTGGGTGATGAGAAGGTGTCTCCCCAGACTAAAGTTTTGGTAGTATTATGTTTGACGCCAATTAAGGATGTGCTTGCACCCTATGAGGCGATGTTGACAGAATTGATAGACCCCACAAAGGGGTCTGGTGTTCGTACCTTTGGCGCTCACTTGCTCGGCCTTCTGGAAAGTCCCGAAGCAGTAGCGCAGGTGACCGGGCTGCTTGATGACCCTGATCGTTCCGTACGTGAATCGGCGTTGGGCGTTTTAGTCGCCTTGCATGGTGACGCGGTTACGGCGCGATTGGACGAATTCTGGGCACGCCCCGATACGACCCTGGCCATACGGGAACAGGTAATTCTGGGCATGGCTCCCGAATTGGTGGAACAACATCTTGCGCTCTTTGCGGATACCGTAGTGAATCTGGAAGTGAGCGCCGCAGCGCGTTACAAATCGGCGACGGTGTTGGGGCAGGCTGGAAACGCGTCGCATAGTACTGCGATGGAGCGGTGTGCGGCCCATGACCCCGATCCTTACGTGCAAGAACGTGCAGAAAATGGTCTGGCGCTTCTACGCGCCCGTGCCGGTGTGCCAGCAGGGGATCCCGCTGCGGCCACAAACAGCGAACAATAATCCGCAGGCCGCCCACGAAGGGCCAGGCTTGGGGCGAAGGAGTAGACAGGTGTTATTTGGAAAGGGACGTCGAGAGATCGGTGTACGCCCGAGCGGCACAACGCCGGGATTGTTACAGCCCGAAATGTACGTTGTCGCCTATGAGAAGATGCTTAAGGGTAACAAACTCGCCCGACGTGGTAAACCCATCCGGCAGGTTGCCGTTGTGGTAAATGGCACGGTTAGACTTGTTACCAGTGGTGATTCCGTGGATCGAAAGACCTATGAGGCCTTGGTTTTGGGCGGTGTATTACCTGCGGAAGGGACCGTTACGCCCCCGGAGCTAATCGAGGCCGAAGAGCCCCAGGGCGTTGACCTGACGGACAAATGAGGCGCACCGCACGTCAACGTGCGGACGCAGGGCTAGGTGATTATGGACTTCACAGCTGACGGGACTGCACCGTCCAATGTGTCCGTCTCCATGATTGTCCGAAATGAGGCCAAGCGGCTTTCCCGATGTATTGCCTCTCTGATGCCTATTGTTGGTGAGGTGTGTATCCTGGATACGGGTTCCGAGGATGACACGGTGGCGGTGGCCCGCTCCCTGGGATGCACCATTTCCCATTTTTCCTGGTGTGACGATTTCTCTGCTGCCCGCAATGCGGCCCTGGCTCCGTGCCAATACCCCTGGATACTATCGTTAGATGCGGATGAGATTATTGCCACGGAAGACTATTCCGCATTCCGTGCGCTGACTGCGCACCCACCCACCTTTGCCAGTCGATTTATCACGCGCAACTATACCAATCAGGTGAGTGCCAGTGGTTTTCAGCCCCTGCAACCCGGCGCGCCCTATAGCGAAGGGTTTTCCGGGTGGTTTCCCAGTGCAAAGGTTCGCCTCTTTCCTAATCGGGATGACATCTGCTTTGAGGGGGCGGTCCATGAACTGCCAAACCCCTCGCTGGAACGGTGCGCGATTCCGGTAGTCGATGCCGACATACCCATCCACCACCACCCCTTATTGCACGCATCTCCCAACGCCCCGGCCGAAAAGCAGCGGCTCTATCTGGCACTGGGGAAGAAGAAAATAGCGGCATCTCCAGGGGACCCGAAGGCCCACAGCGAATTGGGAGACCAATACGTTGACATGGGCGCCTACGGGGAGGCCCTGACGGCCTACAGACAAGCCGTGGCGCTGGATCCCGGTTCGGGCATGTGGCTCAAGAACCTGGGTGCCGTTCTTTTTTTGTTGGGGCGGTACGAACAGGCGCGGCAGGCCTTGCAGTTGGCCGTAGAACGGGCTCCAGAACTCGAAGAGGGCTGGCGCAATCTCGGGGTCGTATTGATTCAACGTGGGGACCCGCAGAAGGCCTGTGGCGCCCTTTCCCGTGCGTTGGCCCTCAATGACCGCCATCCGGACAACTATCGCTACCTGGCCCTCGCACAGCAGGGTGCGGGCGATGTTGCCGGTGCCCTTGGGACGCTGGAAGCGCTCCTCCAACGTTTTCCCTATAGCGAAGAGGGCAGAATGCTCTACGAAAACCTGATGGACGGTGGGGAAGACCCATCGGGCATTTCCGAATAAGGTGCGTCGACAATAACGCGACGGACAGAATTTCGAGCCTCCGCACCTAAAGTTCCCTCCCCTATTTGCCGATACTATTTCTTGAAGCCAGTCGCAGCAACGCGAATGACTTCAGCCAATGCACGGATGCAGAGGCTAGCCCAATCACGGAGGAGTGTTGTCATGGGTTTACGAATTAATACTAACGTTGCCGCCTTGAATACCAGTCGCATTCTGCGGCGCAACACCTTAGACCTCAACAAATCCCTCGAACGCCTGTCCAGTGGTCTGCGCATTAACCGCGCTGCCGATGATGCCGCTGGTCTGGCCATCGCCGAGGGATTTCGTTCCCAAGTTCGCGGTAGCGTGGTCGCCGCCCGAAATGCCCAGGATGGTATCAACCTGGTGCAAACTGCGGAAGGTTCTCTCGGTGAATCGTCCAACATACTTCAACGTATCCGTGAGCTGGCTATCCAGGCCGCCAACGGAACCAACAGCACGGACAACCGGCTTTCACTGAATCTGGAAGTAACTCAGTTGCTGGAACAGCTGGACGACATCGCGTTGGATACGGAATTCAACGGCGTGCTCGTGCTCAGTTCGGCACAGACGATTACGTTGCAGACGGGTCCCGAAGCGGGCCAGACTTTGCGGATTATCGTCGGGGGCGCGAAAACCAGCGATCTGGGCGTGACGGGTCTTGCTATATCCACAGTCGCCTCTGCGGTCACTACCTTAAGCACCGTGGATGTTGCCCTCCAGAGAGTTAATGATCTGCGGGCCACTTTGGGTGCCCTTCAGAACCGACTTGAATTCACCATCAATACCCTGGGTATTCAGGAAGAGAATGCAGCGGCATCAGAGAGCGCGATTCGCGACGCAGATATCGCACAGGAAACCTTGAAGTTCACGAGAAATCAGATTTTGGTCAGTGCGGGTACCACCGTTCTGGCGCAGGCGAATATCGTTCCACAGACGGCTCTCCAGTTGCTTGGTGGATAAGTCTGAATACGTTTTTCTCCTCCACTTTATATTCGCCCGGCGGCCTGACCGCCGGGTGAATTGTTTTGGGCTGGATTGGAAATCAGGGCTTGACTTTATGTACGTCGTGGGCCATGATGCGCGGTATGACGCCACTACTCTTGTTTCCATTTAATGGCAATGCCCGCGAGGCGGTGGGGGTTGTTGAGGCCATCAACAAAGTAAGCCCCACCTGGGACCTGCTCGGCTTCATTGACGATGACCCGGATCGCGGAGACTGCGCACAGGGGAATGTTCCCGTTCTGGGTTCCCGGAGTCGCCTCAAGGACTACCCAGCGGCAAAACTGCTCGCGGTGCCGGGGCGTCCTGAAAACTATCGCCACCGTCTGGGCATTATCGACGGCCTCGCCGTAGCGGATGATCGTTTCGCCACCGTCATACACCCTTCCGCCGAAATTGGCCCGGGATGTTCTATAGGCACCAACGTATTGATTCACGCCGGGGTCGTGCTCACCGTTGGTGTTGAAATTGGGCGCGATGTGGCTATTCTTCCCAATACCGTCCTGTCGCACGACGTTTGCGTCGGGCGTGGCACACTCATTGGCTCCGGTGTGACCATTGCCGGCGGCGTTCAGATTCGTCCGTCCGCCTACGTGGGTTCCGGTTCCCGATTGCTCCAGGACATTGTCATTGGGGAAGAGGCACTCATAGGGCTGGGCTCCACCGTCATTCGCTCCGTTGAAGCCCGGGCTGTTGTTGCAGGCAACCCGGCACGAACGCTTCGTATTCAAATGTAGCGGACTCGTTGACGGACTTCGCTGCCGTCGATGACCTTCCGTTGCTCCGCCTGAAAAGAGAGAGAACCCAGCATGAAGACTTTCAAGACTCGGAAGGAATGTACGGGGGCCTTGCCATGGCACGTTGTCCTGGTCATCGTAGGGACGCTGGCGATGTTGCCCATAGAGCAGGTATGGTCACGGGAGGGCACACCCAATGTGATTATTGTGTATACCGACGACCAGGGAAGTGTCGATGCGGGATGTTATGGTGCCCGTGATCTGGAGACGCCCAATATAGATCGTCTCGCGGCCACTGGCATTCGGTTTACCCAGTTTTACGCCCCCGCCCCCGTATGCTCTCCCTCCCGCGCGGGCATGTTGACGGGAAAGTATCCGCCCAATGCGGGTGTGCCGGGCAATGTATCGTCCCAGCGCGGATATGCCGGGATGCCTGCCGAGCAAACCACCATCGCCGAACTCATGAAGGGTGCCGGATATGCCACGGCACATATTGGAAAATGGCACCTCGGCTACACCCCGGAGACCATGCCCAATGCCCAGGGTTTCGATCATTCCTTTGGCCACATGGGTGGGTGCATTGATAACTACTCCCACTTTTTTTATTGGGCGGGGCCCAACAAGCACGATTTACATCGCAATGGTGAGGAAGTTTTCTACGATGGGCGGTATTTTCCCGATTTGATGGTGGAGGAGGCCGATACCTTCATGACGGCCCACCAGGCGGAGCCCTTCTTTATTTACTTCGCCATGAATGCGCCCCATTACCCCTACCAGGGAGAATCCTCCTGGCTCACACACTATCGCGAGGCCGGTGTGGAATCCCCCCGTGATCTCTATGGTGCCTTCCTGAGTAGTCTGGACGCCCGTATCGGGATGCTTATCGACCGGGTCGAGGCCTTGGGTCTGCGTGACGACACCATAATTATTCTCCAATCGGATCATGGCCATTCCATGGAGGAGCGTGCCCACTTCGGCGGTGGTAGTGCCGGGCCCTATCGTGGTGCGAAGTTCAGCATGTTTGAAGGGGGACTTCGGGTGCCGGCTATTATCAGCTGGCCCGGTCACCTCGAAGCAGCGGGCCGACGTGACCAGCTGGCTCACGGCAGCGACTGGTTTCCCACCATTGCTGAATTGTGTGGTGTGGATCTTCCGACTTCGCCTATCGACGGGAAGAGCCTGGCACCTCTGCTGGTTGATGGTGATGCGCCCTCACCCCATAACGTCTTACACTGGGCCACGGGCCAGGGCGAGGGGGCCCAATGGGCGGTGCGCAAGGGAGATTGGAAACTCATCGGAAACCCTGTCGACCCATCGGCACCCAAGGGTACGGTATTGCCCAAATTGATGCTGGTCAATGTGGCCGACGATCCAGGGGAACAGACGAACCTCGCGGATATCGAAACAGCGCGTCTTTCGGAACTGCAGGCGTTACATGACCGGTGGTTTGCCCAATTCCCATAGTCGAAATACGTGAAGATGCATCGCAGACCATTTCCAACACATTTAATTGCCCGCCCCCAGTTATTAAGAGATTGCACGTTGGCCTGCCGTAGCGGCTTGCGTACGTTGCCAAAACGAACTCGCTGGACTTGAGTGCAGCCTGCCATCGCTTCTTCAGGTGGGAGCATGGCAGGGGCACTAAAATAGAAAACGCCCGACTCCGTGGAGTCGGGCGTTTTCTATATAAAAATGGTAGCCCCAACGGGATTTGAACCCGTGTCGCCGCCGTGAAAGGGCGGTGTCCTAGACCAGCCTAGACGATGGGGCCGCATTGGAAAGCGAATTAGTTTCGTTTGCGGTGACAGTCAAGAAGTTAATCTGACCGCCAGAGGAGCCAAAGTATAGCATCGTGTTGGTTGCCCTGTCAACAAGTTTTAGCAAGTTTTTTGCAGGGCATACGAAACAGCGATGCAGGCCGTTCAGGACCGGGCCGTAGCCAGGTCTTCCGCCAGGTGGCGACGCAGCCGTTCGACCGCAATCTCCGAGCCGCTGGGGTCTTCATCAAGCAGCAGTCCGCGCAGTTTGCAACCAAAAGCACCGACCCAGTGTTCCTTGCGGGCGTAGGTCAGCAACATGTCGAAGAAATCGGCGTCCAACTTGGGGCAGGGGAGGGCGTCGCCCAGCGCGTTGTCGGTATTGCTCCGATCAAATACGGGCTCGTCCTCCAAATAATAACGATAAAGGCTGAGGGAAGCGTTGGCGACCTGTTCTGCACGGGTTACTTCGCCATCCAGCCGGGACTGGAAGCCCATCTGGCTGCCGACCTGCTTCAGGGCGCGTGTCGCCCAGTCATTCAGCTCGCGCAGTTTACAGGGATTGGGGTTGGTGAGGTGATAGGTTTTGCCGGAGGCACCATCACGCTCCACAATTTGCCAGAGCGCTTCGGCGACCCAGTCAACGGGTGCCAGATTGAGGGTGGACTCTGGATTGCCCTGGAGGCGAAGGCTTTCACCGGCCGGCAACTGGCCACGTTCAATCACGTCCACCATACGGAGGATGCTGTAGAAATTGTGAAACTGGCTGATGAGACCATCATCGGACGCACCGACAATAATCGACGGCCGGAATACGGCACCCTGAACCCGCTTGGATTCGATAGCGTCACGGAAAAGGTGTTCTGCTTCCCGTTTGGTCCGTTCATAGGTATTCTTACAACTCGTTTCGAGGAGGTCTTCTTCCATGGCGCGACCATTGTGGTCCCCGGCAACATAGGCGGTGCTGACGTGATATAAGGAGATTTCCGTGTCTGCAACGAGATTCATCATGTGGCGCAGGCCGTCAACGTTGGCTGACTGCAACTCGAAATCTTTTTTGGGATTAAAGCTGATACTGGCGGCGCAATGGATAACCATGTCGAGGTTCTTGCGGAATGCTTCGCGCTGCTCATCATTAAGACCAAGATCGGGCTGGCAGGTATCGCCGAGCACGATGGATACTTCGTCAAGGCGATCCGCGCAACCTGGAAGGGCCAGTACAGCCCGAAGACGATCCTGCGCGTGCTCCAGCGTGGCATCGCGCATCAACACAACCGGCGCAAAGCCTCGTTCTAAGGCCTTTGCGAGCACCCAGCTTCCAAGAATGCCGGTACCTCCGGTAATTAGTATTGAACGCTTATCCATACGATTCCTTTCACACACGTCGCGGTATGTCTTTTTAAAATTGATACTTCCGCACCTGAGGACCAGGTCGGACTCATGACGCGAGTCCGCAGACTATACCACGAACGAGTTGCTTTTGTTACATCACGTCCGGGGTTTAAGAATTGGGTACGTGGAAGGTCCGAAATGACGATCCGCCGTAACGACACCCGAAGTTGCTTCAGGCTCTCTGGGATAGCAGAAAATTATAGCAGGCTAGATTCTCAATGTCCATTTTTTTTTACCCGAATGCCCCAACGGGGTACTTATGCCTGGCTTTTTTTGCTCCGTCGAGGAGGGCAATGGCGGACGCACCTGCTGCCACTGAGCCTGTTTCCGCAGGTAGTTCCCATGGAAGCGAACCGTGGGGGGGCATTGTGGCTTTACCGTCGCATAGGCCCCTATTCATTGTGCGCGGGCGCCCAGAGCTCCGCCCTCCCTGCGCCTTGGTATCGGGTGGTGGATTCTGAGATTTTTCCTATTTTCATCATGGCACAGAGAAAGTAGTCAGAATTGAGTAACTATAAGTGTCCAGTTATTCATATAATTAATAAGAATAAATAGTTTAGTACGCAAATTATTGGAGGTGAATCCGATCAGTTGGCTACTTTGATGAAGAATAGCCTTCCAGATAGAATTTTTTGTTATCGCCCCGGCGGGCCAATTCAAAAGTTAATCATATACTATTCAAAATTGACTACCAATATTAAGTGATCGTTAATAAAATCGTTCATTATTGACAACTATTGCCATCATATGGGCATATTCAAGGTGATCCGTCTTCCGTTTGTGGTGGTTATTATTGGTTTGCATTATTGGCACGTATCGTGCATACACACTGGCGGTTAGGTAAGTAAAGAGTCCGGTAGATTGAAGGTTCAATCCATACCCCAGCTCAACGCAAAAACTCTCGGAGGAATACTTAGAATGAAAAAGCTCACGTTACTACTTGCAGTGGTCATGACCCTGTCTTTCACCAACGCTGCAAACGCAATCGACACCAATGGCGACTGGTCTGATTGGTTCACCTACAATCCAGCCGTGAATGATGTAAGCCTTAATGACTGGAACCAGCAGTTTGTAATTGATCAGTTGGCTCCCGGTGTTCGTTCCCAGAATCCCGTCGATGGTATTCACACCACGCACGGCGGCAATGTACAGCCCGGTAACACGGATGGCGACGGAACGACTCCGGGCTTTGGTGGTCAGGAATATGACGTTGAACAGATCGTTTATTACTTCGAAGATATCGATCCGTTGGACGACAATTCCGGTGGCACGCTCCACATCGGTCTTGTGACGGGCTTTCCCCCCACAGGCACGGTGGACTATCTTGCTGGTGACTTCTTTTTCGGACTCGGCCAGGGTTCCGGCTTGACCTACGCGCTGGGTGTTTCCGAAAATGCCGCTGACGCCGCCCGCTTGGGACAGGTGTTCACCGGTGGACCGATTATCAATCCCGCTCCCTACAACACGGCAGCTACGACGCCCTATCGTATGGGTGGAGCGCCTTCAGTACCCTTCACCAATGGATTTGCTCCGGTAGTCGCTTGGGGCAACGTAGGTACCCACTACTTCCTCGAAATTGCACTCACGATTGACAGCGGAAGTGAGATTGACCTCACCGGCGACAATGGTGGCCTTAACCTCCACTGGGTGATGGGTTGTGGTAATGACTATATCGACGTGAAAGACAACACACCCTTCGCTCCCGTTCCTGAACCATCCACCCTCGCACTCCTCGGAATGGGCCTCCTCGGTGGCGCACTTCGCAAGAAGTTTACAGCCTAACCCGCGTAACGAAAGAACCACAATCGAATCCGATTAAATAGCGAGGCAGCCTGGTCCAGACCAGGCTGCCTCCACTTTTTTATATAAGGCCAATTTATATCACGAACGAGGGGCTTTTTTTGCATCACGTCCGGGCATTAAAAGTTGGGTACGTGGAAGGTCCGAAATGACGATCCGCCGTAACGACACCCGAAGTTGCTTCAGGTTCCATGCAATAGCAAAAAAGTAAGGCAGACCAGATGCTTAGCGACCGTTTTGACTCTCTGGCCAACAGTCGGGGGCATGCCTGGGGCGGGTTTGGTACTCCGCAGGAAGGGAAGGGGTCTTGCCGGGCGGATCTGCTGCAACAGATGCCTATTTCCTATGGAGGTCCCAGTAGATGCTCTCCGTATTTGGGCCTCGGAATGGCACGGCTTATTACTAAACGGGACCCCGTGGTCAGGCATAACCACCATGGCGGCGGTCCGGCCTGCGCTCTATTAATAGGGGGATATAGTGGGCCTCCTGCCACTTTCTTGGCGCCTCAGGAATAGTCGTCAAAAATGAATAACTATATCCTGCAGAGGGCGCCTACAATTTACAGGCATCGGCTATTTTGTAAATAATTTATGCGGAAACATTTTGGTCTACCGGATATTCGGAGTGAACATCTCGCTCATGGTGGAGTTTTTTGCCGCGGCACCTGCCCTATCGATTACAAAATTCAATCATAAAGTGTTCACATATGACAACTATGATGCAATCGACACTATTAAAATTGTTCAAGTATGACTACTCATCTAGCAATTGTGGTGCTATAGCATGGGCATATCGGTGGTTATTGTGCCTTTTAGTTGGTTTGTATTTTTGGCACACATCATGCATATACATTGGCGGTTAGGTTAAGAAAGAGTCCGGTAGATTGATGGTTCAATCAATACCCCACCTCAACATTTAAAGTCTTGGAGGAAAAATAGAATGAACAAGCTGACAGTATTACTCGCCGTGGTTATGACCGTATCCTTCACCAATGTTGCAAACGCATTTGACACCAATGGTGACTGGTCCGACTGGTTTACCTATGATGGTGACGCCAGCGTCGGAAAAACTTGGGACGAGACTAAAGTTGACCTGGTAAACCCGAACATCCGGTCCTTTAATGATGAAGAAGGTCCTACCCCGGGTTTCGGTGGTCAGACCTACGACATCGAACAGATTTTTTACTTCTACGAAGACAATGGTGTCGGATTCACTGGCGGTCGTCTGCACATCGGTCTCGTGACCGGCTTCCCTGCGGAAGGCGTGCCTTCCGACAATCTTTACTCCGGCGACATGTTCGTTGACTTCGGTGGCGAAGGTAACTTCGATGTTGCTATAGCGACCAGCACCGCGACGACGGTTGGCCACCTGGGCAAAGGCAATCTTGGAACGCTTACTCCAGATGCCGACTTCTTCGGGAAGGCATGGTCCTATGATGGCAGCAAGTCTTTGGAGCAGGACGTAATCCTCAACCAGTACGTCGCTTCCAGCCCCTACCGCCTGTCCCGCAAGGACCTTGGCAGCACCACGGAAATTACGAACAGCGCGAATGTCGAAGTTGCCTGGGGCGGCATGGGTTACCACAACTTCCTCGAGATTGCCTTCGACGTCGATGGTAACATCGAAGAATTGCTCACCGGCCAAGGCGGTCTTGGTCTCCACTGGACGATGGAATGCGGTAACGACGTCATCAACGTCTCCGACAGCACGCCCTTCGCTCCTGGCGCTCCGGTTCCCGAACCATCTACTTTCGCACTTCTCGGAATGGGCCTCCTCGGTGGCGCACTCCGCAAGAAGTTTAAGGCCTAACCGACTTAGCGAAAGAACCACAATCGAATCCGATTAAATAGCGAGGCAGCCTGGTCCAGACCAGGCTGCCTCCACTTTATTATGTAAGACCGAATATCGAATTCAGGCCAATGTCGGCGGTTCGCCGCAAATTCGTAGTGTATGTTACACTAGGTTCCCCGCCATCAGGGCGAGGCCGATTCAGCCGGCTGCTAGAAGAAAAGGGCTTCGAACGTCCGTGGTGCGTAAACCAAAACTTACCGAGGTAGTGGCCATCAAGGCCCTCCTCGATGATGCCGTATCCCACGGCAGCGTCCTGCCCCGTGAATTGCCGGAACTATATGAGAACGTCCGGGATTTCTATGTATATATCGATGAGACGGGTCTGGGTGGTTGCGTGGCGTTGCATATCGACATGATCGACCTCGCGGAGGTCCGTTCATTGGTGGTCCATGAATCACTCCGTGGCCAGGGTATTGGCGAGCAGCTCCTGGAGGCGGTGGTGGGTGAAGCACATCGCCTCAACATTGCCCGGGTCTATGCCCTCACACGGGTACCCGTTTTTTTTCAAAAGAGTCAGTTCCGCATTGTCGATAAGATGGAGCTGCCCTACAAAGTGTTCAAAGATTGTATGCGTTGTCGGCTGTTTCCGGGCTGCGACGAGGTGGCTGTGGTGCGTGATTTGCCTGTAGTCGATGACACCCTGGTGGCGTGCGAGGAAGCTTCCGCACTGCCCCGATCGGTTGGAGAAGTAACTTCGTGATAGAAAAGACACTTGGTTTCCTGGGCTATGGCAATATGGGTACGGCTATACTCGAAGGGTTGCTCGATTTGGGCGTCGTAGCCGCTGATCGGGTCCATATATATGACCCCTCCCCAGACCGTTGTGCGTTGGCCGCGGCCGTTAACGTTCGGGCGGCCACCAGTCCCGAAGTCCTCGCCGACGAGAGTGACGTGCTGCTCCTGGCGGTAAAGCCCCAGACCATGGATGCCGCCTTGACCCAGATTCGGGACAATCTCCGGCCCGGTGTGGTGATAATTTCTATCGCAGCGGGTATTACCATCGACTTTATTCAGACCCGACTTGGTGGGGAGACCCGCGTAATCCGGGTGATGCCCAATACGCCCTACCTGGCCCATGCCGGTGCTGCAGGTATCGCCGTGAGTCCCCAATGTGAGGATAGCGACCGGAATTTGGCCCACGCGCTCTTTGCCTCCATTGGCATCGCGGAAGATGTGGCCGAATCCGATATGGATGTGGTGACGGCCCTGAGTGGCAGTGGCCCGGCGTATTTCTTCCGCATGGTAGAGTGCCTCGTGGAAGCGGCCGTCTCTCAGGGGCTGGATCGGGCCGTGGCCGAGCGCCTGGCCGGCCAGACCCTCTATGGGGCCGGTAAACTTCTGATGGAATCGGAGGATTCGGCGGCGCAACTTCGCGTCAAGGTAACGTCGCCCGGGGGCACCACGGCCGCCGCCCTGCAGGCCTTTGACGACGGCGGACTCGCTCCGCTGGTCGGAAATGCCGTCCAGGCCGCCGTTGATCGGGGTCGGGAACTCGGCGCTTCGAAGTGAATTGAGAAGACTGAAAAGCGTCTGATAGGCGGGGGTAGCTCAACCGGTACATCGGAGACACGAAGTGGATTTGGAACAAGAAAAGAATAAAGTCCTGGAAGAAGTGCTGGGCGATGCACCCGATCTCACGGTGAGTGACCTATACAGTGCAGATTTCAAAACCGTCTTTCGGGGCTATGACAAACAACGGGTAAACGGATTTCTTGCTCGTGCTGCCGATGCCTTCGAAGCCCTGCAGCGGGAAGTGATTCAATTGCGGGAACGCAATGAAGACTTGAGCGAGCAAAATAAGACCTACCGCGAAATGGAAAAATCACTCACCGAGGCCCTTGCCGGTGCCCAGCAATTGAGCGAAACGATTGTTGCCCAGGCGCGACGGGAAGCCGATGTTATCCGCAGTGAAGCCGAAGTAGCGCGCAGCGGGTTAGAAGCCAAGGCGGCCGTTCTCCCCGATGTCCTTCGGGAAGAAATTGCGGTACTTCGCGGCAAGCGGTCCCGACTCAAGGCGGATTTGCGCTCGGTGCTGAATATTCATATGGCCCTGTTGAATGACCAGGGAGTCCCGGACAATGAATCGGTGGAGTTCATGCCGGGCGACAAGACCTATAAAATCGCTGGATCCGGCGGCGAAGGATGTACAATGCCCCCCTCCGAAGGAGACGATGAATGATTGGCGCACTTTTGCTTTGCATGACAGCAACCCTTGCTGCCCCCGATGAGTTTGACGACTTCTTCAAGGAATTTGCGGCCAAGCGTGCGGGTATACAGATATTGGAAGCCGATATCGAAGAGCGGACCTTTGAGTTTGACGAGGTAAATCTCCGGACGGGGCATGTGGTCTTTGGTCAGCCCCGGCGCATAATTTTTCGCTACGATAACGACGAGCCTACCGTGATGGTGGACGACCGCAGGGTCTACGAATATGATCCCCTGGAAGAGCAACTCCAGATATATGATATCGACGACAGCCCCGAGTCGGCCATTTTTTTTCTCGGTTTCGACAGTGATCCCGGTGCCCTGCGTGAGGCCTACGATGTGCGCCTCTTTACGACGAAGAATGACCAGGGGAATCAGGGCATCATCATACGTCCATTCAAAGAGAATATGGAAAACGCGCCCTTTCAGGAAGTCAGCATTTATCTGCGCGACGAAGATTTTCTGCCCTATATGATTCTCATCAATTTGGATGACGACGCGAAAATGCGCACCGAGTTTTCGAACTTCAAGACCAACCAGGCCATCCCCCCCTCGAAGACCCAACTGCGGATTCCCGCCGATACGCGGATTATCGAAAATGGTGAAGTTACGATACACGCGGTGCCGCCTGGCGGGCTGCTGGTTCCGCCCACGCCGCTGGACGTACCCACAGACGCCGCCGGTGTTTCAGAGAAAGAAAAAGACGCGCCCGCGCCAGCCCCTGCGAGCGACGCCAAAGCCGACGGGCTTGTTCAGGTTGAGGTTTTGCCCGCACCATGACCACGCCTATCATCCTTGCGTCGGGATCGCCCCGTCGTCAAAGCCTGCTGTCTGCCCTGGGGGTTTCCTTTACCGTCATCACCAGCGATGCCCATGAACCGAACACGGGTGAGTCGCCCCACGATATTGTGGTGGGGAATGCCATCATAAAGCGTGATGATGTGGTGTCTCGTCTGCCGACGCCTTCGTTGGTTATTGCCGCCGACACCCTGGTCTTTTACGAAGCCCACGTATTGCCCAAGCCAAGCGATTTGAACGAGGCCCGCAGGATGCTGCGCCTTCTCTCGGGGAACACCCACCAGGTGCTCACCGGACTGGCCGTCACCCACATGGACACGGGCACATCGGTGGAAGCGTCGGAAACGACCCATGTGACCTTCAAGGAACTGTCGGATCGGGAAATCGATCGCTTTGTGGAAATCGTAGAGCCCTTGGATCGGGCGGGGGCCTACACGGTGGATGGTCCGGGCAGTCTCATTGTCGCGGCCTACCGGGGCTGCTATCAGAATGTCCTCGGCCTGCCCATGGTTCGGCTGGAAGCGATGTTGCAGGGCCTCGGTGTGGACCTCTTTGCATTGATGGACAAAGAGCGGGCTGTTTTTCTGTAGTGCGGCAATCGAAGGGGGTGTCCGTAGAGGCTGTTGGGCCATCACGGGGACAGTTTCCGATTGCAGTGTGTCGTGGTGCATCGGAGTGGGGTTGTTAATCAATCGGTAACTGTACCCACCACCTCAGCGAGCAATATAAGAATGAGTGACAAAGGTATTGGGGCAAGGGGGCGAAGTCTGCATGGGGCAAGCACGTGTTAATCCCATACTCCTTCCGTTTTTTCATCCTTCGTACTACTATCCGCCATTGTCTTGCTTTTTGAACAAGAAAATGGATCGCAAGAGTTTGTATCGTCTTGTCATTCTTAAGGTTACAATCGCAAATCAGGGTCGGAGGAATTTCGAATTCTGGCCACGGATGAAACAATGCAATATTGAAAGCAAGACAGCCCAAGCGAAACACCGAAAAACAAAAGGGGGTTGACCATTCCCGCCACGGCGCGTCTTCGACCTGGTCGACACAAAAGGCACGGTGATTTTCGTGCCCCCCCGTCCATGGCGAAAGGGCGGGAAATGCCAAAGAATGGCGCTCGGAACTTCACATCACCTGAATAACATCACGGGCCCCGTGGAACCTGACGTGGGCCTTATGTCGACCAGGAATGGTCAACCCCCTGTTGGGCACGTCCGTTTTTTTCTTCTTCCTTCGTGCTCTTCGTATCTTCGTGGTTCAAAATCTTTGGTTGCGGCCAACGGCTGCTCTTCGTGTCCTTCGTGGTAAGAAAACGCATTGTTCCATCAAGAAACCAGTCGTTTTCCCAGGTCGCTTCACCCAAGTGAGCTGTCAGGATGGGGGAAGGCAGGCTGTTCTAATTTAGTGGGAATTTTTGGAGTTCTGCTCTATACTGGGCGTGGGTAGTCGACGAATGATTTCGCTTCACTACACTATCCAATGGATTTGGGGTGGACATGGAGCGACGGCAGAAAGGGATATCTAATGGGCACACCAATGACGAAAGCAGTGTGGGCGCAGAGTATGAAGAATGCAGGTATTTGCGGGGCGGGAGTGATGTTTGTGCTCGGGGTCGTTGTACTTCCAGTAAGTTATTTCTTTCAACTTCCTCCCCTTGAAACGGCAATTATTTCGTGTACGGTAGTGCTATGCGCATCACTGATTCCATTTGTCTTGTGGGTGCTACACCAGTCCAGGAAAGCGGGTCCTGTCGTATTGGATTGTGGGCCCCGGCCCGGCAGATGGATGCTCGTGACGGGCTCCATCCTTGTAGCCCTCATCGCTATTTTTCGTCTTTTTCTTTTCTATGCCACTGATGAAACGGGCTTTTCGGCATTTTTTCAAATAGTTCTCTATTTTGACATGGCATTGCTATATGGCTTTCTGTCGGTTGGGCGTCTGCAAATTCGTGAGCGCGGACTCTGGCAGTGTGAGGGCCTATTGGCGTGGGATAAAATTGAATCCTGGCGGTGGGTCGGCGATGGGCATCCTACCCTGTTAGTTAAGGCCAAAACACGGTTTCCCTTCCTCCCAAGTGGAGGCGCGCTGCCCATCCCGATAGCACAAAAAGACCAGGTGGAAAACTTCCTCCGTGAACGGTGCCTGCCGAAGGGAGAAGGCGATTTCGGGGACGGTCATGAGGGTGTGGTGCCCGGAGTCCTGTAAATGGGAGGCCGTGGCGGTTAATTAATCGGTAACTGTACCCGCCGGGCGAATATTTAACCACGAAGGACACGAAGAGCACGAAGGAAAAAGAAGGAAGAGGATGACCCGCCCCTTCTAAAGCGGAGCTCAGCGGGCAATATAAGAATGAGTGACAAAGGTATTGGGGCAAGGGGGCGAAGTCTACATGGGGCAAGCACGTGTCAAACCCATATTTCTTCCGTTTTTTCTTCTTTTTCTTCTTCGTGCTCTTCGTGTCCTCTGTGGCGAAAAAAACGACGTTCTCCGTCAAGAAACCGTTCGTTTTTGGTGAATCAGTATTTATGTCTTTATATATACTTAACCACGAAGGACACGAAGAGCACGAAGGAAAAATGAAGTAAGACGATGAACCACCCCTTCTGAAAAGGGGATGACGGGCCGTGGAAGATGTTGGGCCATCACGGGGACAGTTTTCGATTGCAGCGTGTCGTGGTGCATTGGAACAGGTTTTTTGCCCAATCGGTAACTGTACCCGCCGGGCGAATATTTAACCACGAAGGACACGAAGAGCACGAAGGAAAAAGAAGGAAGAGGATGACCCGCCCCTTCTAAAGCGGAGCTCAGCGGGCAATATAAGAATGAGTGACAAAGGTATTGGGGCAAGGGGGCGAAGTCTACATGGGGCAAGCACGTGTCAAACCCATATTTCTTCCGTTTTTTCTTCTTTTTCTTCTTCGTGCTCTTCGTGTCCTCTGTGGCGAAAAAAACGACGTTCTCCGTCAAGAAACCGTTCGTTTTTGGTGAATCAGTATTTATGTCTTTATATATACTTAACCACGAAGGACACGAAGAGCACGAAGGAAAAAAGAAAGAAGAAGATGAGCCGCCCCTTCTAAAGCGGAGCTCAGCGGGCAACATAAGAATGAGTGACAAAGGTATTGGGGAATGGGAGTGAAGTCTGCATGGGGCAAGCACGTGTCAAACCCATATTTCTTCCGTTTTTTTTCTTTTCATTCTTCGTGCTCTTCGTGTCCTCTGTGGTGAAAAAACGACGTTCTCCATCAAGAAACCGTTCGTTTTTGTTGAATCAGTATTTATGTCTCTATAAATACTCAACCACGAATGAACACGAATTTACACGAATATTATTGGCCACAATCAAATAATTGACCACGGATAAATCGGATAACACGGATGCTCAGGGACGGAAATC
>CAXBPH010000025.1:0-41179 GCA_963977445.1 uncultured bacterium
GTAGGCACGGTCCACTACAGCTATGAAATTGTCTGCACCTCCAAGCGTGGTGAGTTGGGCGTGCTCTCTACCCCCGGCACCGCCCCATTGGCAGGCATGGTATCCGCCGATGACGGCCTCTACCCAACGGTTGAAGACGAAATCCGTGCGGCCTTTACACCAGACGGTGGCCGGGTCGCCGTCGGCCCCTATAGCGCCACGGGCAACAACAGCGTCGGCCCCTTCCTTATACGGACGGACCACGCGCTTTCCCTGTTGTGGGAACGTGATCTCACCGGGCTCGCTTTTGACGAGATTCATGACGTTCGCGTGGCCCGAAATGGCGACCTTCTCCTCTCGGGCTCAACATCCCTCGGTGGTACGGCAGGAGAGACGCTGATTACGCGTATGGATAGCGAGGGCAATCTTCTCTGGGAACAAGTACTTCCCGGCGTGCCTGCCGCGTCCGTCCACGCCCTTTGTGACGCCGAAGAAGACGGCGTGCAGATTCTTGCGCTCCTACCCGCATCCGATGGCACCTACACGCCTTCCGTTTACACGCTGGATCGCTTCAGCAACTTCCGCTGGTCGGTCGAATTACCCCGTACGCTGACGAATGAAGGTTGGGGCATCTACCCAGGGGCCGACGATGTATCGATGGTGTATTGCGGTGCGACCGACACCCAGCCTATTCGCTATCGACTCCATGGCGACGGAACGATTGCCTACAACGACTAATTCCTGGTTAGCCCATGGCGCATCGGAGTTTTCCGCCAAACCCGGCGACTTCTCCCCCACACCTGAGCGCACCAGAAAGATTGAACAATTGCATTACCCCAACCGTATCTGGAGTTCTAATTGATGAATTTTATTTCCCAAGCCCCGTTGTTTCGATGTGCGATCCCGTTGACCTTGCTTCTTCTGAGTCAGGCGGCTCAGGCGGCCATTTCCCCAAACGATTTTCAGGGGTCCGATGTTGAGCGCATCAACCAGGCCATCGCCGCCGGGGCCACTACGGGTGAAACCGTAGTCATTCCCAGAATAAACCGGGCCGCCGAGGGTGAACGCCCCATCTGGATACTCGACTCGGCTATCCTCGTCCAGAGCAACACCTATCTGGAGCTGGAAAACTGCCATATCAAACTCTCCGACCGTAGTCGCGACAACATCATTCGCAGCGCAAACTGTGGCATGGGCATCGTAGATATTCAGCCCATGACCAACATCTCCATCGTGGGCAAAGGGCGGGTCACCCTGGAAGGCGCGGACAATCCCCGCTCCACCGGGGACAGTGCCAAAAAACTCGGTGAGCGCACCTACGGCACCGATGCCGGGGTTGAAGGAGAAAGCCAGACCGGCGATTGGCGCAATATCGGTATCCTCATGGCTTTTGTAGAAAATTTCCGCCTGGAAAACCTCTTCCTGAAAGACGCCCATAGCTGGACCATCTCCCTGGAGCGTTGCGCCTTTGGCGTTATCCGCGATATTGAATTTTCTGCCGATGAAGGCAAAGAGGTCAATGGGAAGCGGGAAGTCTTCCTCAATCAGGATGGCCTCGACCTCCGTCAGGGTTGTCACGATATCGACATCTCCAATATCACCGGCCACACCGGCGACGATCTTATCGCCCTCACCAATATCCTCAACGACAAATACGCCGCAGGTAGCCCGGACTACATCATGGTCAGCGCGCCCAACAACCGGGGTAACAGTCAGGATGATATCTATAACATCATCATCCGCAATGTGCGTGGTTATACCGCAGGAGGTCACCATATTGTTCGCCTCCTGAACGCCAGCGGCCTGAAAATACACGATGTTATCCTGGATGGTCTTATCGATACTTCCACCGGGCGCAATGCGAAAGCCGCCGTCAAAATTGGCGACGCCAATCCCGCGTGGGGTGGCGTCACCCCCTTGGGCGACACCTATCATATTTTCATCAGCAACGTCATGAGCCGCGCCCAACACACTATCTTCATTGGCGGGTCATTGTCGGAGTCCACCATCACCAACGTGATGAAATACGGCGCGGCTGGCGAAGCCATCACCTATGCTTCCGGCGAGGAATATGTGCGCAATCTGACGATCCGCGATGCCAATGCCATGACGTGGGAAAAGTAACTATGGTCGCGCGGGTAGGGTTCCGGTTCAAAGTTGCATCCCCGGTGCCTACCCGCTAGGCTTATCCTTTGTGCCGTTTTTCTCCATGACTTCAGAGAAAGTGAACCTTTTTATGTCTGTTCAACTCATTGCCTTTATCGCCCTCCTGGGGGTAAACCTGCCCATGGGTTCCGCACCGGAACCGGTCCCTTTCCCCCATTTCCCCGACACCCTCCATACCTACGTCTGGCGCAATTGGTCGCTGGTTCCCATGGATCGTCTGGCAAAGACGGTGGGTGCCACACCGGAGCAACTTGTCGCCGTGGGTGCGTCCATGGGTCTCGGTGAAGCTCCTGTCATCGACGCCGAGCAGGAAGCGCGTTCCTATATTTCCGTTATCCGCCGCAATTGGCATCTCCTCCCCTATGAGCAATTGCTGACTCTGCTGGATTGGGATGCAGAGAAACTCGATTTCGTCTTACGAGAAGACGATTTCCTTTTCATTAAATTTGGCAGCCTGAAACCCAAATGCCCGCCTATCGCCTACGAAGCGCCGAGCGCTGAGACTGCAGCGGCCGCCGCTCGTATCGCCACGTGGGTAAAGGGTGATTTCCCCGATGGTATTGACCACACGAAAGAACCCCTCTTTGGCTTCGTCAAAAACCTGAGTGCGCCCTTCACCGGCACGATCGAAACACCAACGGAACAGCATTTTAATCCCCGCTACTGCGCGCCCTATTTTGGACTCTATGGCGATCCCCTGGAGAATTCTGAAATCGACCCCTTTCCCCCTGCGTATCTGGAACGGGTAAAAGCGTCCGGCGTAAGTGGCATCTGGATGCCCGTGCTCCTCTATCAACTCGCTCCTTTTCCCTGGGAGCCGGAAATGAGCGAGGGTTATGAAGAGCGATTGGCCTATCTCAATGAACTCGTGAACCGCGTCAAGGAATCGGGCGTCGACATCTATCTCTATCTCAATGAACCCCGAGGCCTTCCCCACCGATTCTTTGATAAACACCCCGAACTCAAGGGAATTTCAAGTGGTGAGGTTTCTGCCCTGTGCAGTTCCGTTCCCGAAGTGCAGGCCTGGTTGCGTGACTCCGTTACGCTCCTTTGCAAGTCTGTCCCCAACCTGGGGGGAATCTTCACCATCTCCGCATCGGAAAACCTGACCAATTGCTGGTCGAAGGGACCGAGCAACTGCCCACGTTGTAAAGAGCGCGCACCCGACACCGTCGTCGCCGAAGTCAGCACCCTTATCTGGGATGGCATCCAGGCCGCCGACAGCAGCGCCGAATACATCGCGTGGGACTGGGGCTGGAGCAATGACTGGGCCCCTGGCGTCATCGAAAAACTCCCCTTGGGCGTCGCGCTTCAGAGTGTAAGCGAGTGGGACATGACGGTCACCCGCGGCGGCATCGAAACCCGTGTTGGCGAATACTCCCTCTCCGCCGTGGGACCGGGCCCCCGTGCCACGGCCCATTGGAAGGTCGCCCGAGACCGTGGCATGAAGACGGTAGCGAAGATCCAGGCCAACAATACCTGGGAGCTTTCCAGTGTGCCCTACATACCGGCGGTAGCCAATGCCGCCCAGCACGCAAAAAACCTTCGGGAAGCCGGGGTGGAAGGCATTATGCTTGGGTGGACCCTGGGTGGACACCCGTCGCCCAATCTTGAAGTTTTCTCGGCCATGGGCACAAACACCGAGGCCACGCCGGAAGAGGCAATGCTTCAGGTGGCCACGGCACGTTTCGGCCCGGCGATTGCCCCCCAGGCAGTCGAATTCTGGCAGTCCGTGAGCGCCGCCTTTTCGGAGTACCCCTATCATATCGGCGTGATGTACAACGGTCCCCAGCAGGTCGGCCCCGCAAACCTTCTCTGGGAAAAATCTACGGGCTACCGCTCGACCATGGTCTGCTTCCCCTATGATAGCCTGGACACCTGGCGCGCTCATTTTCCGCCCGTCATTTTCCGGCAGCAGTTTGACCTTATGGCCACCGGTTTCAACAAGGCCGCCGATGTGCTCCAAGCCTTGGATTCGTCGGCATTGAATGAGCAACAGAAGGCCAACCTGGAACAGGAGCTTCGCATAACCCGGGCTTGCGCCGTGCATTTTGAGAGTGTCGCCAATCAGACCGCCTTCATTGTCGCCCGTGATGCCCTCGCCACCGCCGAAGGTGACAGTCGCACCGCCCTGATCGACGAATTGGAGTCCCTGCTGAAGCGGGAAATCGCATTGGCCCAACAGCTCCATGCCATTCAGTCCATCGATTCCCGTATCGGTTTCGAGGCCTCCAATCACTATTTCTACATCCCCAACGATCTCGTTGAAAAAACCATCAATTGCGAATACCTGTTGGCCGAGTGGATCCCCGCCTTGCGCGCATAGTTCGGGAAACTCGCCAGGAACTCCTGGTACAACACCTATAATGTTAATGTTTCACGGGCGGACCCTTCGGGGTCCGTCCGTAGCCTATACTGCAGTTTCTGCGCCGCGCTGGCCGATAAACCTATCCGCAAGGGAAAGGACTATACCCAATGACACGTCTCGACCATGTTGCAATACAGGTCTCAGATATCGATGCATCCATTGCTTTTTATACCGAAGTTCTTGGCTTGCCCCTTATGTTTAAGACGGAAGATCGGGACCATCTTGAGGTCTTCGCTTATCTGGAACTCGAGGGGGGGAATTTGGAGCTACTCGCACTCACCGACCCAAAGGGCAACGTCATCCCCCGGGAACTTCCCGAAATAAAAAAGCCCTATTGCCCCCATGTTGCGCTGGGCGTGGATGATCTCGATGTTGTCATCGCGGAACTACAGTCCAAGGGCGTTGCCCTCATCGATGGCCCCCTGATTATTCCCGGCAAGGTTCGCTGGCTTTATTTCAGTGACCCCGACAACAACGTCATCGAATACGTCCAGTGGCTCGACAAAGCCTAGGAGTACGCCCCCATGCATTGGCCCGCAAAAGGTCTCGCCCTCTGCCTTGTGGCGCTCGCCGGTATAGCCCATGGGGCCGATCAGCCCATTGAATCCTCCCCCGGCTGGGCACCTTTTGAACGAATACGGGCCTATTGGAGTCCACCCCTCGATCTGATTGCCCCCCTCCACGACGCCGGCTTTAACACCATTATCCAGCGTCTGGAAATCGGGACCAAAAGAAACGATCCTGCGTTCAACGACGCCGAGGAACAGACCCGTGCTTCCAGCCGTCTGGCGAAGCAATTGGGAATGCACTATTTTCACTGTCTCGATCCCGGCGCGATGGGCGCTATCCCCCAGGCCGGATTCGAGGGCAACGACCGACGTTTTCATGACGGCAAGCTGCCCTGTCCTTTGGATGAGCTATTCTGGGAGCGGGTGATGACCGGCCGTTTCCTTGATGTGATTGAAATGCTCTCCGGGGAAGACTATCGCCTCGACGGCCTGATCATCGACCCCGAAATGTATACGTTTAATGGGGCTTTTATCACCATACCCTGCTACTGCGATGATTGTGCCGCTATCTTTCCCCAACACCTTATCGATGGGGACGATCTTGTCGGAATGGATTTGGCATCACGGGCCGATTGGCTCTCAGAACATGTCCTTCTCGATGACTATGAGGAATGGCAACAGGACACGGTCACGGGACGCCTGGTCGATATGCGTGAGCGCATCCATGCGAAGCGCCCCGATCTCATTCTGGGCTTCCTGATTTTTCGTGACCGCCCCTGGTTTAAGGCCTTGGCCGCTGGACTCTCGACCCCGGAGCGTCCCGTCCTCATTTGCCCCGAGGGCACCTATTCGGGCGCTTATAATGACGACTACCTCGCCTATCAGGCGGGGCTGAATGAAATCGTGGAAGTTCCCTACAGCTACTGTCCGGGTATCTGGGTGGGTTATGGGGAAGACGAAACGCTGCCAACCGCCTTTATGGAGGTTGTCCCCGGAAACGTCTATCAACGGTCCATTCGCTCGTCGGGCTATTGGGTTTATGCCTCCCACCGTTGGGGCGGCAATGGTGAGAAAGCCAAACCCTTTACCGACCTTTTTCGACGGATTAACGACGAGCTCGACCGCTATCGTGATGCCGAGGGACGATATGAAAGTGCTCTCGTCGCCCAGCCGCTGCCCCTTGAGCGCCCCGGCAATCTCCATGAACTGCTACTGGAAGCGCGGGACTGGCAACCGGTAGTGGACGTGCCTTCAACGGTGCCCCGCAGCAATGAGCTACTCGCCTTGCGAGGCCAGCATCAGGCCGTCATCAATGCGCGAAAGGGGGATGAGATTACCGTCTCCCTTCGCAATTATCAGTTGGGCTCGTACACCAGCGCCGGGCGCATTGTGATTTACAATCCCGGCATGGAAGTCATCGCCGATGAAATCTGCGGGGTGAACCAACGAATTGACTATGCCTTCACAGTCACCTGGGAAGGTCCCTACGTCGTCCTGGCCAGCGCGGGGTCAGGCGTCCCCAATGCCTTCAGCCTGGACATCCAAGGGGCACCCTGGGTCTTGTCGGGCAAGCAGATCCATTTCAACAAGCGCGGTGGATTCATTTACTTCTGGGTGCCCGAGGCCATGGAGACCATCAACCTCGCCCTCAGCGGTGCCGGAAAAGAGACGGTGACCTACAGGCTCTATAGCCCGGATGGCATAGAACACTTGAATCTGGAAGGGGTCGATGTCGTACAAAAGCACCAGCTACGCAGTGATGCTATCCCGGGCATCTGGGCACTGCAAATCAGCGACATCGTGGACGACGGCCAGTTCTCTATTGAGGGCGTTGACCGATTTGCCCTCAAGCCGGAATTCGTCGTCACGAACTGAGACGTGACGACTGTCGCAGGAGAAAAAGCATCGTCGCGGTGCTGTTCGATTACGCCACGCGTACGAACCGTCGTACTTCAGGGTCGCGCGGCACGTCTGGCACCAGAAATATCGAATCTATCGCTCCCGATACGTGCGCATGAACCTTAGAAATATCCTTGGCACCACCATCGGGAACTTCGAGACTTAGTCTGCGTCCAGCTCTTCGAAAACGGCTTTCATCAACAAGGGCAACACCACGGTAGCGTCCGCGTAGACCTCGGCATACTTTCCACCGTCTGCGGGGGGAACAAATTTGCCCCAACTGACGCCTTCGGAATAGGTACACCCCGAAAGGCCACCCCAGTGGACGGGTTCCGGACAGATGCGGACACCATATTGAAATCGCGGGTTGGGCAATTCAATACCGAGCCGTGCAGAGGTAATGTCGAAATAGGGTCCCACTTGCTGGGCCCAATTCCGGGGCACGCCACCGCCAATGGTGATAATGCCCAACTTTTCCGACTTTCCGATCAGACGGGCATATTCCTGCATATCCAGAAAGGGATTGAAGGCCGGCACGGCCGTAAAGACTTCATCAGGCGTAAGGGGGCGCCCTTTTTCCGCCTGCATAGCCGCGACGGAGGCCGCCATGACGTGGGTGGAGAAATCCAGGCCCATTTCACTGTCGGTGAAGGCGGGAATGAAGACAGGCACCCGTTTGCACCAGGCGCTTCGTAAAATACCGGGCCCCTGATCCAATTGGTCGAGGCGCTCGCCGACGGCGCGGCAAAAACGGGAGGAACACCACACCCCATCATCGGGAACGGTGTTGGCGAGCACATCGGCCACCAACTCCGCTACGTCATTGAGATTGGATTCCATTTCCAGGGTGTCGTAGATCCGGTTGTAGCCCTTGGCGAAGAGCTCCGAATCGTCAGCAGCGGGGTCGACCGCATAATGCGTCAGGCCGATACTTTCGGTGACGCCATGGGCCACCAGGGCACCGGTGGCGACCACCGCATCCACAAGGCCGCTATCTATCATCTGACAGATAATCTGACCCTGCTTGGCAACGGTCATGGCCCCGGACAGGGTAAGCACCGTCGTGCATCCCTGATCCCGGGCCATACTCAGAGTGACATCCAGCGCCTTGCCGAGCTGACGCCCGCCAAAGGCTGTACGCCCCATAGCGCGAACTAGCCCGGAGAAAGAGTCCAATTCGTTGAGATTAAGACTCTTAAGCGGCACGAGCCCGTCGGCCCGCCCATCGTGCATTTCGCGATCTGACATACTACAAACTCCTCCGTCCGCTATATGACGGCAAGTTCCGCCACCGCAGGCACCTGAAGAAAATCGTTTTCTTCCTCGGCAAAGCGGGGCATGGTGCGAATGAAGACATCACCAAGGTCCACCTCTTCACGAATACACTCCAAGACCTTAAGGGGGTCGGTGGAGCCACACGTAAAGACGTCCATGGCAATGAGGCCGTCATCCGCGTAGGTATGGGCAGAGCAGTGGCTCTCGTCCAAGAGTACTACGGCGGTAAATCCGGGGGGGGAGTTGTGTCCAAAGTGATAACGCACTTGCGAGATCACCGTCGCTCCGGCACGCTCTGCGCCTCGGGCCATAGCCCGCAGCACCAGCTTATCATCCAGACATACTTCGCGGGACACATTGTGACAGTCGATTAGTAGATGTTTGCCTCTGTGCAATTCATAAAACCTCCTCTGAGTATACAAAGCAGTACACACCGCCTTACGCTCGATCTCCTTGCTCAAGGGAGGCTTGGGGACGGTAACCAAACCAAATTTTTTCGTGGAGACAAATAATATAGATGATGGGACCAGGAATCAAGTACTTTCTGACAGTATTTTTCACACGATTTTGGTGCATGATTATTCTGGTGCCATGGGTAGACACACTTTCGGCATAAAACGCTGTCGGAATGCCCATGACGGAAAGAAACTCAACCCGGAACTCCACCCTGCTCCACCGGGACTGGTCAGAAAAAAAAGGGCCTCTGACCATTCCTGTTCGCTTTTTCTACCACACGAACCCCCATGTGTCAAGGATTCTGCAGATAAAAAAATATCGGGAGTGCGGATACCCCCTGCCCTCCGTCTATGGCGACGTAACGGGGCGAGGTCGAGTGGCGAGATCGACGGGCTGTCTACTGCGCTTCGGCGGGTGCGGGTTCGTTTGCGATGAGATCGCGCAACGACTGGATGCCCATGGAGAGATTCTGTTCCTTAATGTGGTAGTTGTGACAAATGAGACAACTATCGCCGGCCTTGCCCTGAACGTGGCAACGCGCGCAATCACCCTTGGCTACCGGCTCGAAATTACTGACGAAGGCATGTCCGCTGCTGCCGTGATTGGCATTGGAGAAGTTTACACCCAACTCGAGCCCTTCCGTGCTTGCCTTGAAACTGTCCAGGTACGCCATAGCCGGGGCTGCAGCGGACACTTCGGATTCGGGTGACGCTTCTTCCACCGCCGGGCTTTCTTCGGCTTCGCGCTCTGTTTCAGGAGCGACAGCGCCGTCGCCAGCCGTCGTCACTGCCTCTTCCTCGGCAGAAGCCGCCTTGGCCACCGTCATACGGGCTTGCACTGCCGGAACCCAAGGGGCACGGTGGCACTCTGCACAGTTCATCAACTTCAAGTGGGGTGTGTGATTAAACTTGGTGAAGTCCCGAATGGGTTGTTCGCTCTTCCAGTTTACCTTTACGACGGGGTCACCGGCGGCATTTTTCTCTGCATCGATACTGTGGCACTTCATACAGGCACCAATGGCCGAGCCGGTCGCACGACCACTGAGTTCGTCAAATACCATCGCCGCAGCCGGACTCTTGGCATACAGGGAGGCTGAAAAATCGAGCCAGGCGGTTATGAAGGGATCCGCGTGCTTAATGGGTCGATAGTACATGGAGCGAGGCTCACGGAGGGCCCAGGTCTCTCCTGAGACCGTCGCGGTGCCTTCCAGCCATTTTTTAAAGTCTCTGAAATCGCCAAACCATGCGACGAAAGCTTCACCAACTTCGTGTATGGCCGAATCCGGGTCTACCTCAGCAGGGACGGCTTTGTCCGGTGCGGCATCTGCCGCCCCGTCGGAATTCTCTTCCGGGGTATCCTTCGCCGCGGCCTCATCATCCCCTTCTGCGGGTTCCTCTGCACTTTCTGTAGCGGATGCCGCCGAAGCGCCCACCATTCCGGTAATCAAGCCCTTCCACTCTTTATTTTTCACGCCCTTGCCGGACGATACGAGAATCCAGTCTTCTCCTTCGACCTTAAACTGCGTGTCGAACCATTCGCGGAAGGCCTCGTAATCGCTGAAGAGCGACAAAACCTTCTCGTAGGCTCCGGCACCGTCTTCCGCTGCGGCATCACGCAATGCGCGGTAGGGGGCGACAGTATCAATGGCCGACAACCAGCCCGCCGGGTCGAGTCTAAATTCACTCTCCCGCACGTGCCACCCTGACATTTCGATAATGTCTTTCCGGGAAATGTCTTCCACAACTTTCTCGACGGTGCTCCCCAATTCGGGATAGCCAAACAAGGCGTCCAGTTCGCCTGATGAGATGGGTCCACCTTTGACCCGCTCAAGCTGTTCCTGAATGACCTGGCGCAGTCCCCCCTGGTCCTCGTTCATGGCGTCACCCTGCAGAAACTTCAGGCCTTCAAAGAGACGGCCGACAATTTCCGGGTCTTCGTCATAGGCGATTCCGGAAAGGTCACCTTCGAACTCTTGCACCATGGCAAAATCTTCGGTGAACTGGGCCTGGCTCTTCGGGTCCTGGGCATTATAGCCCGCGAGGAGCAACATCATGATGGGTGAAATCTTCTTACTGGCCGTCCGGGGAATGGCCGACAACTCGAGCTCGTCTTCCAGAATCTCATAGACATCGGACTCAACGGACGGAAAACCGAAAACAGGGATCCATTCATCTCGGGCGGAAACAATGCTACCGTTATGACACGCCGAGCACATCTCCTCGAAGGCTTTCAGGCGGGTCGTGAAGGTCTCCCCCGCAATCTCGTGACAGGAGGTGCAATCGGCGGGTGCATGGGCGCTGAAGCCGTCTTTTTGAAAATAGTTGGTTTCGTGACGCTCGTGATCGAAAACGATCCGCGTCCGTCGGCGATAAGGGTAGTCATACCCCGCCTTGGAGGCGAGAGTCGCGAACTCGGGGTGCCCTTGGTTGATACTCTTGAATTGCTTCACATGGCATACCTGACAATTCTCGTTTTCCATGCGTTTTATGTCGAAAAAGGCACCGTTGTGCTCATGGTGACAGGTCGCACAGGCGAGTTGGCTACTGTCGCCCAATTTAACACCCGGTGTAAATGACGCCAACATCAATGACAGGGGTTTCGACGCGCTGAATGGATCCGCCTGGGCCTCTGCGGTGTGGGTCGCCATTACATCAGCACTGAGCGCGTGGGGCGAAAGACCACTGTTACCCACGTCGTCCTGGTGGCAAACCAGACACTGAGCGCTCTGTGTAACGGACGAATTGCCCTTGACCGCGGCACTCAGCAGACCTTCGAGGCCTCCTTCTACACTGGTGTGGCAAATATGACAACTTTCACCCTCAATTCCCGTACTCGCGCTGGAATCCAGCTTGCCATGGGTCATTTCTTCCAGGGACGCCATCGATGCGCCCTGGTGACTCACAGTGAGGGGGCCTGGGGACAGGAATTGGGTACGCCAGGCACCACCAAGGGCCGTCAGCGCGCCGCCAACGAGGATTAGGCAGATGACGATACTTACCCGGCCACGAAGATTGCGGAGACTGCGCTGTGGCGAACAGTGTACTTTCTTACAACATTCACCCACGCCATCGCGTACGGCCGGACCAAAAGCGGGCTCTTCCAGTGCGGGACTGTCGCAGGGGCCGCCGTACTGTTCAGGACGGGTGCAGACCCAGCGATCATTCAGTTTCGCGGGAACGCACTCATAATGGACCGCGCATTTACCCCGGCGGGAAGGCCCATGGGGGCAGGGCTTGCCTTCGGCCGATAGACCACATACCCAGTTTTCATTGGGTCGGTTATACGGGCGCTTGTAAATTTCCTTATCGTGCGAATCAGCCATTAGAGCACTCTTCCGGAAAATGCATGGGTCATCCACACGTGAAAGATTATCAAGACGAACAACCCACTGGTAAGCGGAATATGAAGAAAGAGCCAGGTCTTCAGCGCGAACTGCAGGGCATATTGATAATCCAGCCCGTTCTTTTTCCGCACATAGACTGCGATTTTCTCCAGGATCTTCTTTTCGTCATCATTGAGATAGCGATATTGGTCTTCGATCTCAACAAGTATCCGATTCAGCGGCGGTGCCACTTCGAAGATATGATGAAACATATAGCGCGGGCCGTCGAAGAAACTTCGAAGACGTTCTGTGTAAAACGTCGATATTGTGGACGACTGGGTCTCCACTATCGATTCTTCCGCCAGGCGGTCGACCGCTTCCCTGATCATCTTACGATGCTCTGGAAGACGTTCGAAGACGACCTCTTCCCCATTGGCCGTAAGTCGTCGGGGGAACACACGGGTCATCACCAGTCCCACGACGCCGCTTATGAGAACGGCAAAGTAGAACAACGCCAGGAGCTGGTCGAAAAATCCCGTTGGTACTTTCAGCCCAACGTGAAAAAGATAGGGCACTATGGTAAAGGCACCGCCATAAATGTGCACCTGCAACCAGAGGCGAGAGGGACCCAAGGGGGGGACGGGGAATTTCTTACGCACGTTAAAGAGCGCAAGAAAGGTCATCACGGCGAGAAAAATCCACCCCGAGAGCATATGGGGATTGCGCAGTGTAACGCGAAATCCTTCAATGAAAATGAGGAAAATTATCGTGACTGCGCCAAGTATGACCAGTGCGTTCAGTCGTCTCCGGGTATAGTATCTCACCGTTTAATAAACCTGGCTAGTGAATCCACGTCTTGCATGTTAACGCGCTGAAGGGCATCGTGGGGACAGGCCCGCACGCAGGCAGGACCACCCGTCTGGTCAACGCATAGATCACACTTGGTTGCTTTGTAAATGGGTGAACCAGCGGACTCTCCCGAGCTGGCTATCCGAAAGGCCCCGCGACTGTTACGGACAGTAATCATCCGTATAGAATCGTAGGGACAATTGCTATAACAGGTTGCACACCCGATACAGGCGTCTTCATTGATAACGACCTGACCTTCAAGGCTTTCCCGTGAAATGGCTCCGGTAGGACAGCCAATCATACAAACGGGATCGACGCAATGCATGCAGGCGTTTGCCACCATTACGTTGCCGTGGACGGGCCCGTGGCGCACAAATCGCGGATTGCCGTCATGGGCAGACGCGCAACCACGCACGCAGTCATCACATCGCGTGCACCGGTCAAGATTGATCAGCATGGTCTTCGTGCCGTTCAAGAATCGGTTTTCGGCGAAGAACTCAAACAGCTCGGCGCCGACATCGTCGCGAAGGGTATTGGCCGTATCGGTCTTACCCGCCTTAATATCTTTACTTCGATATCGCGGAAAATTCGGTTGCTCTTTCAAGAGCGTGGGCAAGATATATTTTTCCACCAAGTGGGTGGGAATTGTCAGGATATGGGCATAGCCAATGGCCCGCAGGCTATGTTGAAAAGGGATAGGGCTGTTGGGGTGCTGCCAGTTATACAGGGCCTCTTTCAGCCCAAAAACCTGGCCACCGCCAAGGTAATTTAATGTCTGGTGTCCGTGACCATAGCGTTTACTCTCTCGTGCGAAACCCGCGCGAACAACGTGTATGCCATTCGGGTAATCCCCCTCCTCCGCAATCATCTCTTCCTGATCAATTACTCGGGTCTTCTCGTCCTGGGACAAACCAATATATTCGGAGGACCATTCGTCATATTTGCCGTAGGTGCTGAATTTTACCTGCGACAACACCTCTTCCGGCAAGGACTTAAAGAGCGATATGGATTCCAGCGTTCCTTTGAGCGAACGCTTGCGATACATCTCGTCAATATGATGTTCGATACCTTCGTCGGCTTCCATAAGATCACGGAGGCCTTGCCAACGCAATTCAAGCACACGCGTCGGCTCTGCTGCGACGATAGATATTTCGCGGGGCATGCGGTAGATGGCCCCAATCTCGCCGAAGAATGATCCGGGCATCATGGGGGCTGTCTGGTACTTATTCGGGTCCAGAATATCGGCCAGTTGTTGCGGGCTAACCCCCGTACCCTTTTCCTCATCTTTTCGGGACTTGACGTTGGCCGTACGATATTCAGTGGCACGGGGCATGAGCATGTCACGCACGCGGGAAATGAGGGATCCCACAAAACCGATGCTGCGCCGCTCACGGTGTCCGAGGAGACCCGAAGGTAATTCTGGTTGAATAACGGCGCGGAGCTCCCCTTCAAGAATAAAGAAGGCGGAGTTTCCGTAGTCATCTTTGCGAATTACAAAATCACCCGCGTCATAGGAACGAATTCGGGCGTCGTTCATCAGAATGCCGTAGATGGATACAGGCACGCCAAAGGAAACGAACTGGGGTTTCTTCGCCGCTTCAAGGGTATCGCAGATTGACCGAAAGGGATTCATCTGGAGCACGTCCAGCAGATCCATTTCCGTCATTTTCCCATAGGGCTTTGCCCAACGGGTTAACCGCTTCTCCCCTTCATCAGCGGTTGCGGATGGTGCACCCAGTGCACCATCCGCGCGCTCTATTTCTTGCTGAACAATAGCCAACGTGATCTTTCAGGGTTTATTCGTAAACTTCGCCATGATAAGAAGTAGGCACTTTGGAAGCGGCTGCACTGAGTGCGGTGCCGAATTTACCCTTATCAGATTCTATGGTCTTGGCTACCTTGCGAATGCCATCGGCCGCGCCGACATATTCGGCTTTGTTACCCGTGGCCACTTTGACTTTACCGCCATCCAAGGGCACCTGGGAAAGGACGCTGTCCATACCACCAAGGCCTTTCAGGGCGTCGTAGGCATTCTGCGCGCGTTCGCCCATGGCTGTAAGATAGGTGCCTTCTGTCGTAGCGGAAGCCAGGCCACGAAGCGCGAACTCCAGGTCCAGGGTCTTGCCGACTACGTAGAAGATTTGCTTCTCCTCTGCGGTGGAGTCGTTATTGGTGCCCTGCTCGGCGCGGGCTTTGGGATCGTCGTTCAGGAAATTATGGCGTACTTCGCCGTGGCTCCATGCTACGAGCTCAAAATCACTACCGGCGGGATGCTGGCCCTTGTTGACCAGGTCTTCCTTGGGTACTGTGTGACACTGGAAGCAATTCATGGCCAAGGTGTAGATATCGTCCGTGAGACGCATACCGAGGCTCTCGGCTTTCGCCAGGCGGGCAGCCCGGTCGGGCATCCCTTCCGTGTCCTGGTGCACGTCGAGCCAATCCACAGCACCGCCATGGCACCGTTGGCAGGAAACGCCCATAACGGTCTTGGGACGTCCACCGGCTTCTTTGGCAGTCTGGGTGTAGTGGCACTGTACGCATTCGTCGTTCCGGCGAATACTACCCGAGTCACCCAGACGCTCAAGAATGGCCTTGGCTTCATCGCGCAGGTGCAATTCGTCGAAGGTCTTCTTGTGTGTCGACTGTTCCCAAGCGAGAACCGCGTTTTCGTGGCACTGCTCGCACTTTCCTTTTTCGTCTTCAATAATTTTGTGAGGCTCATAGGTCAGAACATCAGCGGCATAGGCCGTTGTTCCATGAAGCGCAACGCTCCCAAGGCAGACCATTGCACTACCCGTTGCAAGTTGTCGAAAATGCTTCCAATTAACTATCATGATTTCACTCCCGTTAGAACGACACACTGTTCAAAAATACGCGACATTACGCGTCCAACTCGATCGCTGACTTTGGTGTGGCAATACAGGGTAGGCAATAGCCCTCCTGCAGGCCAGGAAACGCCGGTTGAACGTCGATGTACGCAACCTCACCACTCTTCAGGGCCGTGTGACAACACCCACACTTTCCCTGACCACACGCATACTTAATCTTCTTTTCTTTAAATCGGCTTGTCTTGGCAGCGGCCCGTATACTTTTTTCGCCCTGCCAATTAATCGTTTTTCCTGAGGCGCCATAGGAGATGGTAAGTGCCTGACCCGTAGCAACTGCCGGTGCGGGTGCGGCACTCTCTCCGAAGGCTTCCCAGTTAATCTTATCTTTCGGTACGCCCCAAGCCTGCAGATCCCGTTCCAGATTTTTCATCATAATTTCGGGACCACAGGTGTAGTAGGCGTAATTATTCCCGGGCATAACTGATTTTAACATATCAATGTCTACCCGGCCGGATTTGTAAATAATGCCACTGTCGGCCACCGTGCCATCTTCGATTCCCTTGGGCATTTCACCGCTGAAACAGAGGTAGACATGGGCATTCTTCAAATGACTCGCGGCATACTCGAAGTTGGGCACCATGACGAGGTCATCTGGATTCCGCACGCCGAAAAATATCCAAACTTCCCGGCTGCTCTTCCGATCAATGAGGCTATTGCACATGGACAAAATAGGCGTTACGCCTACACCACCGGCCATGAGTGCTACCGGGCTTTCGTGCGACGGATCGAGGAAGAAATCCCCGCTTGGCGCCTGCACATCAATCAGATCACCTTCCTGAATATGGTCGTGGAGGAAGTTCGACACAAGGCCCGGCGGCATTTCAGGGTTCTTGGGCGGCGGCGGAACTTTCCGCACGCTGATCCGGTAGTAACGCTGATTGGGGCTGTCCGATAAAGAATAGCACCGGGTCTCTTCAAGGGTCTCCCCCGGATTTTCTGGATCGGGAAGATCCAAGCGAAACATGAGAAATTGCCCGGGGCTGAAGGAGGGCAGTTTGCGACGATCATGGGGATAGAAGTAAAAGGAACAAATGTCGCCCGCTTTATTTTCTACAATTTTCTTGCGGACTTCAAACTTACGCCATCCAGACCAGGAAAGTTTATTGGAGACGGTTCGCTCCAACTGCGCCTCGGCCGTCTGAATACGGATTTGCCACTCTTTGTAATCCTGTCGACGTTTGAGTTGCTGCGCCCGTGAACGCTGAAGCGTACCATAGACCAAAACCGGCACCTGAAGCACAAGCGTAGCTACAACGATAAGGCCTAGAGCCAGTGCGACGAGTTCCACGCCAAACCTCCTACATTCCTGGTTTTCCGCTGCGCATCAGCGAGACTAGAATTGGACAACAAACTCGGTGCGAATACCTTTTTTCTCGTCCAGCGCTTCTCGCTGCACGTAGTAGGCATCAACACTCCAGACGTAGCGGGTCTTAAAAGCCTGCTGATAGCGGGCCATTATACCGAGACGTCCGCGATCGGAACCGTCAAAGTCGGTACGACCGCCCAATTCGAGAATGACTTGCTTACGCTGCTCATCAAAGAATTTCTGATAGCCAATCGCACCACCGGCACTGTCGTGATCCGTCGTGTTCTCGATAGGCGAACCAACAAAACCAATTCCCGGTGACGCGAAAAGAATACCAACCCGGCCCAATGGACCGCCAGTGGAAGGATCACGGGCTACCGATTGATAATGGTCATTGGCAACGAACAAGGTCGAGTAGACCAGATCGTAGCCATAGGGAGGTGTCCAGGATGCTTCCGCAAGGAACACCTGGCCAGAATCGGAGTGGATGGTATCGGCGCTGCTCGTGCGCTCGGAAATGTTGAAACGAAACGCCGTGTTGATGTGGCCAATTCTCTGAACGAAACTCAAGCCAACGTTGACCTGGTCACCACCTTCTCTCAGGATGGCGCCGTTGTTCAGATAGCGGGTGGTTACGTCGTCGTTGATGTACGCGAGATCAAGGTCTACCGTGGTCTTCGGAAAGTCGATGCTGTTGAACAGGGCAAAGAGGTGGGCACTATCACGCTTACGATTGTTCACACCCACACCGCGATGCAATTCGTCCCAACCCCAGACAAAGGTACTCCGGATATTGGCAGCTGCACCGATAAGTAGATTGTTGCGCGTGATACCCAAGGCATCCACGTTATCGCTGATCATAATTCCTTCTTGGAAGAAGAACGGCTGGCGCCCTACTGAGAAACCGAAATCGACGACGCCCGTGTCATTTTTATCCAATCCTGGAAATAATTCGCCAAAGTCACCTTCAAAGAAAAGCTGATCAACGTCTGCATCTCCACGGAGATACCAGTCTTCTTTGTTGACGATATTGGGTGTTTGCCAACGGTAGCCGTTGAAGTTACCGTTGTGGTCGAAGGGACGGAGACCAAGCACAAGACGCTCGGTTGGCGTCAACGCCAGATTGAAAAAGAGATCCAGTCGGGTGACCAGCTCTTCAACCTTTGCTTCACCACGTTGGATAGGCGGACCAGCAACATCGGTAATCGGAGGCAAGCGGTTGCCGGTCGCTTCATACTGCCATGCCGTGCGCAAGGTACCAAAGACGAAGAGAGATGGCTGCCAAACGGCACCGGTGGGGATCTTAAACCCCTCCTGCAAGTTGCCATGATTCAAAAAGTCATCACCAAAAATCCGAAGGGTCCGAGGACGCTTCGGAAAGGGACGCACCTGGCTCTCGAGTATTTCATCGGGAAAAGATAGGCGCAGCAGCTCACGATTCCGAGCGGTTGCGTCCACCGGGCCAAGTCCTTCGAGGCCCGATTCCAACTCCGCTTTGAGCTCTTCGGGAAGCTCAACGCTGGAAAAGGATGCACTATCGTAGAAGGTGGGGTAGCGAAGTACGGCGTTGAGGCCATTGATCATGCGGTATTTGACCACACGCTCAAGCTCGCCACCACCCTCGATGGAAAGAAACTCTTCACGCAAATCCGGACTGAGAAACTGCCAGACGCGCCCGGCCGGCGACTCGGCATTTTCCGCGCCCGCCTTGAGCTTCATCAACAGGGCTTCGTAGTCCTGGATATCCTCGACGGCGAACAGCGCATAGGCTTCTGTCTGCAACGGAATTGGCTTTTGTGAAAGCTTGCTCTCCGATGCCGCGTGGCTGTAAGGGCAAAAGGCTATTGCCGCGCCCATCGCAAGCATAAGTATCTGTATACGACACATGGTCATTGACTCCCTCCGCTGCATTCTGCTGCCACGCGACACCGTTTCCTGGGTTGGGAATAGTTCGCGACCAACAACACAACAGGCTTGGTGTTACTCCACAACGATCTCAAAGTCCTGCTCCGCAATCAGTGAATGACCACCTGTTACGCCGAACAAATCCTTAAGTTCCTCTTCCCGATGTTCCTCAACCAGAGTATCCACGTGCTCCCGGGTGAGCCGGTTACCCTCTGCATCTAACACGTCGCCTACGCCAAAACGCACTCCCAATGCGATTTGGTGCGCACTCATGCCGTAGTCAAAGCCTACATCCTTTATCTCGTCTACAAGATTGATAGGTACCATGCCGGCAATGAGTTTAGCTTTGACGGTATAGATGCCCGGACCCGTCAACTTCTTTTTACCAATCTTATACTTGGCCCGGCGCGTGTCCAGGGGCGTGATGTTTTTCTTGTGAATCCGCGCGCCAGCAGGGCGACCCGTCAAGGTGGCCGAAAAACGGGAAGGACGAATGAAGGGCAGTGGGCTCGGCGAGAAATTGATGGCCAAGACCTGTTCGCGGTCGGTCCCGCGATTGTTGCGGGTGATAAAACTCGACTGAAGGGTGAAGAGTTGCTGGTCCAGGGAGAGCTCGCGGTTATGCACGAACAGGGAGTGGAGGTCACGAACGTCGAAATTCGGATCCAGGTCACCGGAGACAAAAACCGTCTCCCCTGCTTCATTCAAAACTTCAACCTGCAGGAACACGACACGTTCCGCGATAAAGCCCGTGGGCACACTGTGTCCGTCGGTCAGATTCTTCACGTCGATTTCGAATTCAATGCCTTTTTTGGTGGACGCTTTCGTTATCTCGTATTCGCCGATGCCGTAGCCGGCTTGCAATACGGCCAGGCGCTCTTGCTGATACTCTTCCAGCAAGGCCAGCTGGTCGGCGATTAAGTCGCGGGCTTCGTAGCGCTCGTCGATGTTTTCCCAACGGGCGGGAAAGGCCGTGCCCTTACCGGCGTCCTGACGGGCGGGCTCGTCTTCTTCTTCAAATTGATCGGTGCCCCAGCCTGCCTGATAGTCGAAGGTCAACCATTCGCGAATCGTTGCAAATTCTGCAGCGTCGTCATTGTGGGGGTAAATACCGGGGTGAATAACGGAATGGTCGGGACCAGCGAAACGGTGGTTTGTTTTCTTTCGCTCTTCACCAACCCACTTGGCACCAATCTTAGCAATCTGCTTCTTGTCGTAGTTGGTTTCTTTGTCGCCAGAGAAAACACCAGGCGTGTTACCCATGTGACAGTCACTACAGGTCACCCCGTTGCGGGACGCGGGACTTTGCTTGTACTCACTGAAGGCTTCCTCAAGGCGAAAACCGTTCAGTAGATTCACGTCGTGGCAGACACCGCAGAATGAAGATTCCTGTAACTGGTAGAAAGGCAGGGTCTCCCCGTGCACTTTCCCTTCGCCAAATTTGTTTGTAATCTCAGCACCGAAGGTCTCGGGGAACTCAGGGTTTCCCTTCGGCCCATAAATAGGTTGGTCCAACTCACCATCCTGAAGGGCGATACGTCCGCTGATTTTTCCGTATGTCTTGTTGATCCGGTGGCAAACCACGCAAGTCACGCCTTCACGAGAGGTGGGACTACGGTCAATATTGCTCATGAAAATATCTTCGGAAAGATTCATGCCCACGGGGGTATGACAACGGATACAAAAGTCGCCATTGGTCCCGTTGGTAAGCTTCAGTATCTTCGCATGCATCGCGTTAAATACAGGGCTCATTTGTGCATACGCGTGGGGAGAAACAGACCACTCGCGATAGTGGTCCGGGTGGCACTGCTTGCACTCGCTGGCGGAAGGATAGTAAGGCTTACCTTCTCCGTCTTTATAGATGGCTACGTGTACGTTTTCATCCGCGACGGCCTCATCCGCAACTACCTCCTCCGCAGGTGCCTCAGCGGCATCGTCCGCTGCGACGGCAATACCGCCCAGCCAAAATCCGCCCAATACTGTAAGTGCGGCGATGGCTTTGGTACCCGGCAACCACGTGTTGAACTGAAACAAGAAGTGCGTTTTCATAACTGTCTCCCGAAACTTTCCGAGCACCCTGGGAACGCTCTTTTTTGGTTCTTTAGAACGCTATACGAACGACCCGACGTTTGTTTTGCGGGCCTTAAACCAGGCCACGTTACGCTCAACCCGCCCACCGACGACGTGATTTTGCATAGTCCGATTTTTCGAACTGTCCAGCGCATTTACCTGAACTGTTGCAGTCGAAAGCTCGGTCACGCCCTCAGAAAAACTTTTATTCCTGACACTTCAGAAATTCGCGTTCCATGAGTTCCACACACACCAGGAACCTGGATCACATCAGGAAACATCCCCTGGTCAGTCTGCAGGTTGCCACGCGCGCTTGCGCGTGGCGACCGCAACAAATCAGGAAATGAAGTTCAGCAAGTTGGTAATAAATGTAAGCAAAGCATTGAGTGATCCGGCCAGATCGCCGATGAAATTAACTGCAAGGCGAAAAAAGTTAAAGTCGCTATAAGCCGCTTTGGGGCTTCGTGAGTTGGTCTTAACTACGCTCGTCATGATATTCCTCCGCTCCTGATTTGTTGTTGGCAATTTTGAAGAAGAGTTTGGGCGACAGCCACACCGATGTCTGCCACCATTTAACGCAGTCAGATCCCGCCACTTCCACTCTTGCGGCACCCAGCCCACGCACTCTTCCCAATACGTAAATAAAGAATAAATTATTTACAAGAAATTTGCAAGGTTATTGACTGGATTGTGCAAGCCAATAAAAAACCGCCCCCACCCCTGCCCCAACCACGAGGAGACTGAGGGCAAACACCAACGCCACATTCCCACCCCGATGGCTGAGTAGCTCTTCCTCGGGCAACGCCGTATCATCCGCTTCCTTACCAAAATCACCGTGACAGCGGGCGCATCGCTTACTGAAAATGTCGTTATTCTCCCCGCAATTTGGACATACCACGACCGTATCGTTCCCGTGGCTGCTCATTTCCTGCATGGTGCCGGCCACCATCGTGGAGGCCATGGTTCCCATCGCCATACCCAGCCGTTCGAGCGCCTCGGTAGAGGATTTGGTGGGCTTAATCTCTGATACACGCGTCCAAGCGTCTATCGCCTTGTCCGTATTACCCGCCCCTTCGTATACCTTCGCAAGCTGTTCCAATAAGGAATACTCCTGCGGGTGATCCTTAAGCGCTTTCAGCAATTCGGTCTCCGCCTCGGCATATTTCCCCAGGCGGTAGTAGGTTGCTGCAAGGTAGCGCAATACAGGTACCTGATCGGGCCATACGTCGCGAAGCAACAAGAGATGCTCCAAAGCGGAACGATAGTCCCACGCGGTGTAGAGCTTCTTTGCCAGGCGCCAGCGCTGCTTGTGATCGTCGGGATGCGTATCAACATACGCACGAATTTCTTCTACATCCGCCATAGTGTGTCCAAACGGTGCCTTTGTCGCCCCCAATGTCAATGACTCGGGGATCTTCCAATAGATGCCAATATCAGCCGGGACACCCCTCCGCAGTTAGCGTCATGGGGTCCAAACGTGCTCAGCGTTATTATAGGTGTGTCAACATTGAACGTCAATAGACGAGGTGTGAATCCTGAAAATAGCCCGGAGCGTATAGTGCCGGAAGAATATCAATACCGTGGCGTTCGCCTTTGTGTATCGTATAGGATTGGCCTCTATGGGGCGGCATAAACCGGGACGGCGCGCCGAAAACGTGAGGGATGGAAAATGGAAAAGGTATTGGTCGTCGTAGGGGATGGCGCAGAAGTTATAGACACGATGGTACCCTTTTACCGACTTCAAGAGGACTATCACGTCGATGTTGCGGCCCCCCGGGTGCGGGCGTATCACATGGTGCAACACCATCATACGCCCGACTGGGACATTACCATCGAGACGCCGGGCTACGATATTGAATCGAATATTGCCTTCGCTGACGTGAACGCCGAAGACTACATTGGTCTGGTCTTACCCGGCGGCCGGGCACCCGAATTTTTGCGCTATGACGCCGACCTGATCGCAATCGTCCGTCATTTTTTTGAAACGAAGAAGCCTGTCGCTTCCATCTGTCATGGCATAGAGATACTGGCCGCCGCCGACGTCATTCGGGGACGAAATGTGACGACCATCCCCCGCTGCCGACTCGATGCCGAAGCGGTCGGGGCGATTTACGTCGAAGAAGGCCTGGTCGTGTCGGAAAATCTTTACTGTTGTCGTTTCAAGCGGGAATGTGCCCCATGGATGAAAGCATTCGTAGGGGCACTGGAGCGACAGACGCAATCACCGCAGAGATAGACCGCTTGTCTGCCGCCCCGCCAAACCCTTAGCTATTGAGGCGATAGGCCACTGTACCTTTAGGATTGTCGTACCAACCGGGGTCAGAATAATCGTCGGCACCCAGCTTATCCCGAACCTTTAGAACGGTAAACATTCCGCCCATTTCGAGCGGACCAAAGGGACCCTCACCCATCATCATGGGCAGGGTATTTTCCGGGAGGGGCATATGTTTGGCGTGCTCCGCATGCTCGGCCATGCCATCTTCACCCATGGCCATGTAGTCGGGCAGTAGTTTCCATATCTTTTCTTTGATCCCGTCCTGATTTACCCCCATGGTGTTGGGAATTTCGTGTCCCATGGCATTCATCGAATGGTGCGACTTGTGGCAATGAAAGGCCCAGTCGCCAGGCACGTTCGCGATAAATTCGATTTCCCGCGTGCTCCCCACTGGAACGGGCACGGTGGTTTGGGGCCACTGACCTGACGTTGGAATTTTCCCGCCGTCGGTGCCGGTAACCTTGAAGGAATAACCGTGCAGGTGAATGGGATGCTGGTTCATACTCAGATTGCCGAAACGTACCCGCACCCGATCCCCTGTCTTGGCGACAAACGGTTTAATCGCCGGAAATATGGTGCTGTTGAAGGTGAACATATTGAAATCCAGCATGACCGATGGGTCAGGTCGATAGGTACCCGGTTCGATGGCCCATTCGTGCAACATAACGGCATAGTCTCGGTCTATTTGCTCCGGCTCGCCGTCTTTGGGGTGAACAATAAACATGCCCATCATCCCCACCGCCATCTGGACCATTTCGTCCGCATGGGGGTGATACATAAAGGTGCCATGTTGCCGCAAGGTAAATTCATAGACGTAGGTCTCCCCTGGCTTGATATGGGGCTGACTAAGTCCCCCAACGCCATCCATCCCACTCGGCAGGAACAGGCCGTGCCAATGGATTGTCGTGTGTTCCGGGAGCTTGTTGGTTACGAGGAAACGGACGCGGTCCCCTTCCACGGCTTCGATGGTCGGCCCGGGGGTTAGGCCGTTGTACCCCCAGCATTTCACTTTCATCCCCGGTGCGAATTCCCGAACGATGGGTTCGGCGGTCAAATGAAACACTTTGACGCCCTTGTCCATGGTCCACGGGAGAGTCGCCCCGTTGAGGGTTGTCGTTGGAGGGTAGCTCCCCCCCCGCTTCGCTTCTTTCGCGGGAGCATCCTCCTGCGCAGTGGCGTCGCGAAAGGGCAGCAGGGCCAAACCGCTCGCGCTGAGGGCAGAAAATGATGAAAGCAGTTGACGTCGTGTAAACATGAAAGCACTCCTAGTGGTGGGTGTGGGCTGTGGGGGAATCGGTTTCCATCGGAAGGGCAGTTTCATCAGCGGGAGGTGTCATTTCGGACATCCCATCCGATGGTGCTTCCGGGAGGGACTCATCAGGCAACGCCCCACCAACCGCCAATTCCAAACCATTTCGTGCGAGCCAGTATTCGTGTAAGGCCTCAACATAGTGGCGGGCCGTGTCAATCTGCTTCTGCTTGTCCATCAAGAGGTCATAGACACCGATGAGCATGGCGTTGTAATGGAGACTGGCCTCATCCACAATCGTTTGGTGGATGGGCAACAGGACCCGCTCATAGTAGGTGACCGACTCCTGGGCCGTCTTGAAACGCTCCCACGCTTCCCGTGTCTCAGACCGGATATCGATCGCCTGTGCGGATACCCGCTGACTACCCGCGCGCAGTTGAGATTCGGCAATAGCTATCTTAGTTTGTCCCTGATCAAACAGCGGGAGCTGTAACTCAAGGGCCGGTCCGGTGACATACACGCCGTCTCCATCACGCTCGGTCGATACGGACAGGTCCAGCAGTCCGAGCCAACGCCATCGACGTGTCGCCTTAACACCAAATACCAACGTTTCGAGTTCCTTTACGGAAGCCGCGAGATCGAAACGATTGGCAATGGCAAAGGACTCCAGACCGGTTGGTGACATGTTCATGGCCGGTGGCGCGGCCAGGCGCTCTTCAGCAAGGTGCCATTCCCCGCTCCGTTCCCAGATTCCGAGTATCCGGTTCATTCGTTCCCGGGCAACCTTTACCGCAAGTTCCGCCTGGGCGCTATCCAGCAGCGCCTGCGCATGAAATCCGTTCTCCCTGGACATTTCCAAACGATTCAGATTGCCCGCCTCATACTGACGTACCGCGAATTCAGCGGCCGCGTCGGTAGCCGTTGTCACGGTCTCCAGCAAGGACGCATTTTGCACTGCGGTCACGTAGTCGTAGTAAACCATCTTCACGTCGCCGACAAAATGAACAATATCATGGGACAGGGCCAGTTTCGCTTGTTCAAAATGGGCCTCGGCCAATTGTTTTCTCATGGGAAGGGTCATCAAATCGAGAAAATTCTGCACCAGTGAAAACTCGATATTGTTCCGAATTGTGGCGCTTTCCGTCGACCGGGACAGGGAGATCCCCCCCCCAGCCTCTCGGGTTACTGTCCGACTCTCGCGGCCACTCCGATCGTGGTCTGGAAAACGAACGCTCGCCGTAAAAACGGGATTCTCCAGCAAGCCCGCCTGCACCAAATCGGCCTGAGCCACTCCGAGGCGTTCGTAGGTCGCCTGCATCTCCGGATTGTTGAGTAAGGCGACCTGAATCGCCCCGGATAGCGTCAGCGGCTGCGCCAACAGATCGGCAATTTCGACCGCAACGGCTTCGTCTTCCGGGGCACCTTGTATCCAGTGAACTTTTTCCGCGACCCGCGGTGAAATCTTCTGCTGAACATCAGCGAAGCCGCCATCCTTGGGCACGCTCGCACAACCGGCCATACCGATCAACAATGGAAGCGTTATCAGCCGTATTGGGCGGCTCCCTCTTTGAAACGAATTAGACAGCCTACTCATCTTTTTTTTCCCCTTTGGTGCTTTCGGGATTCTCTGTCTTCGGAATGAGGCGCATGTCGCATATCGGGCAGCGCCCCGGGGCTTCCTGTACAACTTCTGGATGCATGGGACAGGTATACAACGCACCAGGTACGGACGCGCCCTCCTTTGTCGCTACCGGGGGACTTTCCATGGACGGCTCCGTCCCACTTCCCACCGATGTAGCGTCATGCTTCATCGTCGGCATATCGCCCATCGTACTGTGGTCCATTCCTTTCATCGTCGGCATATCGCCCATCGTACTGTGGTCCATTCCTTTCATCGCGGTGGATGATTTTTCCGATTCACCAAGGGGATGATCCGGTTTGGGGAGGGAATAGTCCGTAAGGACGGAGTCACGTCGGGGTTCCGACATACTACTGGACTCGGTGCTTGCGGGGTGACCCGATGAGAATTCGACCGGCTCCATCGTCAGACAGCCCGAGAGTACCGGGAGACTGGCTACTAAGAGTATCGTTGTTCTTAACATCTAGATCTCTCCTATGGGTTAAAATAATCCACACCAAAAACCAATGCCGCGCCGAAATGCCCCGCGAAAGCCACAAAAAGCGCCGTTATGAACAGGGATATCTGATAGCGACGTGTCGATGCGATCCCATCTCCAGCGGTAGTTTTCCACGAAAGCCATAAGGTCAAGATGGACAGAATCGCCGTAATCGTACCGAGCCAGCGATGAATCGTTAAGACGGATACAGACGCAACCGATTCATTGTAGGTTGCCCCGTATGCGCTGGCCCAACCGAGAAGCGCGGCCACGACTGCACCCAGGGCTCCCAGGGTCAAGCAGTAACGCGCCCCATTTCGAAAGTGGGATTTTCTCGTCAGAAGCGTTAACGCTTCCGCCAGCGCTGCTGCGAGAATTAAAGCAATTGGAAAGTGTACGACAAGTGGGTGAAATTTACCGATCCAGTCCAGGAAACCATTCTGTCCAATTTGCGACCCATGATCCGTGGCGTGGTCGTGTGGCTTTTCCCCATGTTCCGCCTCGGATTCATCAGCTTCATGATGAGAGTCCCCATGGGAATGGGGTTCGGTTGCGGACCCGGGCTCTACTTCCGGCGGCACGATCGCAGGCGGAGCATCCTGCACCGACGAGGTGGGCCCAGCAAGTCCGTGATCGTGTCCATCGCCGTCATGTTCTTGGGAATGGACCGTTTGCGTCAACGTTACAAAAAGCAATATCAGCACGTTTAGCGAAAATGTCAGGGGTGAATAGGTGTAAAAAAAAGATCTCACGATTTGATTCCTCCGATAATCCCTTGCTTCGAAGCTCGGATCACGGGCTTTGAGTAAAGGGGAAATTTGTCATGGAAGGTCGATTAGAGGAGTCGTGAAATCAAATGCGAAAAACGCACAATTGTAGATGGAAGTCTCGGTTGGGGAGACGAGAGGAAGAGACACAGGTAGCGCGACGAAATCGCAGCCCCGGTTGCCCCTGTTGCGCAACGACAAGAACTGACGATGCGACGGTAGGCTTTATGAGACGTTCGTTCGCCCCGCTGTTGTCGGCAACATTGGTCGGTGGAACCAATTCAGGGCACGGACAGGACGACTGAATAGACAGGCCGTTCCGCCCACAATCTTTTTCCGTGTCACCGCCCCCACCCTTCTTTGCACGGGTATTGCCCTCCGAATGGCAATGGGAAGTCGTCGACATGTCGGAACCGAGCACAGGGGCCAGCGCCTCGCTTTTTTCATCGCAGCAGCAACTGGCAAAGCAGGGACTGAAAGGCAGAACAACCATAAAAATGGCAAGCAGCATGGCGACAATTCGCCGAGGGGCGCTACATATCCGTATATCACGAGTGAATTTCATCGGTATCACGATTGGTTCCGCGACGCATAGGACCACCATAGTCCAAGTTAACGCCCGAGGGCCAACTCCAGTCTACAGAGATCGCCCCGGCTTGTAAAGCACAGGCATCGGACTCTACATTCGCGTGGGTACCACGGTGATGTCAGGAGGCCTCAAAGAAACACCGCCCAGCAGGGCCGTTCGCCCGTTGAAATGAGAAACCCTCTTAATTCTTCCCGACCTTGTCCCGACGAGCCTTCAATTCCTTCATGGTGGTTAAAATGATGCCTTCTTCCTCAATGGCCTTTTTGGTGCGGGGGTCTATCAGGGCCTGATAGTCGCCGTAAAGAAAGTCCCGGTGTCCATTGATTACCCCGATGACGTCGTTGGGCTTGGTGCAATGGATGATCATGTAGGTGATGCCGGGCTTCAGGTTTTTGATGGCATCCACGTAGTGACCCACCTTTTCATCAATGTCGGTGGTTTTCCAGTTGTAGCTCTCAGAGTGGACGTGGTCCAGCACAGGCAAACCACCTTCCCAGACTTTCTTGGCAATCTCTCCAGCCCGGGGCACCATCAGAATGGGGATCTGCTTCTCAATACCTACTTTGGCATAGCGCTCGATGAACTCCGGCTCGAACAGGGTGCCCATGTGCGAATCCATATGGCTGACGGGCAGTCCCATGGTGAGCGCCCGGTCAAGCTGGGCCCGTATTTCCAATTCCACTTCGTCGGGGGTGGCATTTTTCTTTACCAACGTCACATTATCGGGCAGACACCCGTGCTCATCGGTAAGGCCGGGAACCTGATTCTTGCCTGCCAGGGGGCCCCACCGGTAGGCGTCGTATTCGGATGTCAACGTAAGATGGAGGCCCATATCGGTATCGGGGTGCTCTTTCATGTAGGGCAGCCAACCAGGCACCCAGGGGCAGGGCATCATGACGCTGACGGAGGTAACCAGACCGTAATCCAGGGCCTCGGCAGCCCCTTCGTTGTTGGCGAGGGACATACCCACATCGTCGCAATGGATAATGAGCACCCGATCTTCGGGCTTCCAACCCAAACGCTCGCCGTAGGTGGGTTCCGCTGCCAAGGGGGCCACCAGGGCAATAAATTGAAAGGCAATAAGGAAAAGGCCAGCTCGAATCATGATGTAATCCCTGTGGGTTGTCTGGTTGGAACCGGAGCAATGAAGGACCATGCGTGTAAGGTTTCCCTCTATCCTACGGAAACGCGCTAAAACTGTCAACGCGTCGGAAGGGGCACCTTAGCTCCTTATCTGAGACCGTGGTCAATCGATTTCGGTTTTGCCGTTTCTTTCCCCGACCACCACAGCACTACCCCGTGAACGGGACTGCCCCAACCCCAGGCTCATTGGTTGAAGAAATAATCGGCGGCGTAATACTGATTGGTCGCACCCAGATGTTCGCCGTCGGGCACAAATATAAAATCGGGCCAATTGTTGATATTCCGGCCCTCCGCGCATTCCCGCATCAGCTTTATGAAGTCCAGGGCTACTTTCTTACGACGCCCCAGATCCTCCGTGCCAATAACCACCGCGAAGGGGAGTCGCAACGCCTCATCGAAGAAAATTCGCTCCGTGGGCGCCATGAGGGGGTGGGGCTTGAGGCCACTTGGAAAATAATTCGCCGGGTCTGGATTCGCATAGTGGCCCGCACCACTCGCGACGGCTTTGATGAGGCGATCGGCATGGAGGAGCACAAAGCGCGAAACAAACTGTCCGCCTTTTGAATGGCCATACAAATAAAACTTCTCGGTATCCAGCGAGAGAACAGACTCCAGGGAAGCTATGATTTCCAGTAATCGCAGATCCGACCGCACACCCGCCAATTCCATAAGATCGTAATTTGGAAAATTGGCAACGTCGAAATAGGGTGCCAAAACGATGAACCCGTAGCGTTCTGCATCGCCGCGCCACATTTCCTCATAGGGCGTTGGACGACCCGCTGTCCCGTGCACAGAAACAAGGAGCGGCCAGGAGCGATCCGGGGTGTAATTGGACGGGACATAAACTTTGTATTGGGTGTCTTTCAGCACACCGAAATCAGCGCGCCCATTGGATATGGGCGGCAAACGGGTGCCCTTCATGCTGTAATCCAGCAACCATTCCAACGTACCCCGAACATTGGGATCGGGTTCCTGATTGCGCGCCCGCTCCAGCATAGGCCCGGCACCCTGGCCGAGGATCTGGTCGAGGGCCCATGCCGCCCGCTCGCGCACGGAGCCCTCCAGGTCTTCCATCAGGGCCTTGGTCAGGTCAAAGGTTGCCGTATCCGAAGCAATCTGTCCCAAGGCGTAGGCGGCACACCGGCGCACATATAAAGAGCCATCTTCATTCAGGGCATGGGTCAAGACGGGTATAGATGTTTCAGAGCCAACCTTACCCAGTATGAGGGCTGCCCGCCACCGCCCACTACTCAGCTGAAGCCCTTCAAAGCCCCCGTTTAACTCCGCTGCGTCCGTTGCTTTCGCCCGACGAAAAAGCAATCCAAAGGCTTCAACCTGTCGCTCACGATTGTCGAGTTGGGCCATGAGGTCGGGAACATCGAGTATCTCGTCCTCTGCAGGTCGAGAATCTTCAATAGGGAGGTCCTCGAGGAACCGGTCCACAAGAAACGTGGAAGATTCTGCGGCTTCGTCAAGCCCCGGAGGCACGAGTAGATGGGATAGAACATTGACCAGAATCGCCACCGTAAGGCCAGCGCCACCCGCGGCCCACCAGAGCTTCTTCCGTGAACGTTGGGCGACAGGCTTTCTTTGTTTCGCCCCCGCCGTGACGGGTGATACGCCCTCATCCGTTCGGGCATCAATGTCGGCCCCGGCAATAGCGGTGCTGACCTCGCCCCCGCGCAATCGGCTCAGACATTGGGCATGGGCCGTTCGAATCGTCTGTTCCTGGGGATAGCGGGCTACCAATTCATCCAGGAGTAGCAGGGCCTCGGCATAGCGCCCCGCCCGAAAGAGTGCCTCTGATTCGTTGTATGCGTGTATCGCCCCGCGCTTGTCCACCCTGCCGTACCCTCCGGTTGCTGCCCAATTAATTTTAGCGTTCTAACGCCAGGAAAGGATACAAGATGTGCGACCGACGTTCCACCCCTATGGGTGAAAATGTCTCGACAATTCGGTTACCCCAGCCCAAATTCTTTCCTGCGCCGTCCAGGGTAGAAAATGATTCTCCCCTTCGAGGACCATAATGTCTTGAATCACGCCTTCCGAAAAGTGGGCCTCCATATAGGCCACATTGGAGAAAGGAACCAGCATATCTTCGGTACCGTGGATGATGACCACCGGGCACGTGATTGCCGCCAGCCGGGGTGCCAGTTTTTCCAGACTGTGGCGCAAGGGAAGGAGTTCGTGATTGGAATTCCTGAAGCTCCGGGGTAGCACCTGCCGGAAGCCAACGAGGTCGCCCACGTATTGGATAGTAAAGATGCTCTCGACGCTGGGCGATAACGAGCCGGCCACGATCACAATCCCCCCTACGAGTTCCGGATAGTCAACGGCAACCTGTGCCACAATGGGCCCGCCGAGAGAATGGCCGACAAGAATGGGTCTGCGCCCCAGGAAACCCTCCAGCAAGGGCACGAGGGACGCGGCCTGCTCGCCCATATCGGGTAGCCCCTCCGAAGGGATCGAGCCACCAAATCCGGGACGGTCCACGGCGATGACGCGGAATCCCGGTGCAGGATTGTCCAGAAAGTACGCCCAGTTGTCTGCGGACCCGGGTGTACCGTGGATGAAAATAACAGGCTGGCCGTCCTCATCGCCCCGCTGATAGGTCATGAGCGTTTGACCATCGCTGATGACGGGTACGGCCCAGTCCTGAGGCAGGTGGGACACTTCCATCTCAAGGGCAGCGATACGGAGCCACGTGTAGAGTCCGGCAAGGAAAAGCAGGGGCAGCACACGTGCTACACGACGTTTCATCGTCACCCCCTTGCTGCGCTCCCGGGAAGGCACCTTGTTTACTCCACGTCCGCGTCGGGCAGGAGTCCCAGATTCGCCATCAGCTGCAAGGCATTGCTGTGGTCCACCACGCCTTTCCGCATGGTGTAGTCGAAGCGCAATTCCCGGCCATCGAGAAGATCAGAAAAATGCACATTGGATGCGGCAGCGCCCATGGCATCGGCCGCCCGGGTGAGCGCCAGGTCATGGGTGGTAACAAAGCCCACCGCACCCCGCGCCACGAAGGATTTGACCAGGGCCTCCGCGCCAATCTGACGGTCATGGGAATTGGTACCATGCAAGATTTCATCAAGGAGAAACAGTACGGGCACGTCGCCTTCTATGGCGTCGGACACGGCTTTCAGGCGGCGCAATTCGGCATAAAAACGGGACACTCCGTCTTGAATGGAATCCTGCACGCGCAATGTCGCCCCAATGCGAAAGGGCGTCAGCCGCAGCAAAGTCGCGCAGACCGGCGCACCCAGTTGAGCCAACACCACATTGATACCCACGATGCGCAGATAGGTGCTTTTCCCCGACATATTGGAGCCACTGACGATAGTGACCTTCAGTCCGTCACCCAGTCCAACATCGTTGGCCACACAGGCACCCGGCTTCAATAAGGGATGGGAAAGGGCCTGCCCCTGGAGCAGGGAATCACCCGATTCAATTTCAGGATAGGGATAATCGGGATGCTCATAGGCAAAGCCCGAAAGGGACAGGAGGGCTTCAAACTCTCCCACCGCTTCCAGCCACTGGGGAACGTGTTGTCCCCATTTCATGCGCCACCCTTCGATTGCGAAGGCAAGGTGCACGCCCCACATGAGCAGAATGGCTATGGGTGTGAAAAGCTGGTTCAGATGGAGATCGTAGAGAAATACCAGCCGCTCCAGCTGTTTGATGCGAACCGATACGGGTTGCTCTCCTTCCGTCAGACGGGCCTGTATATCTTGTAGCACGGGTTCGTTAAACTTTTCTTCTTCCAATCGCTCCAGTAACAGGGCCAGGACCCGCAGCTCCCGGGTAGGCTCTTCGACGTCGTGCATCACCTTCAGGATCGGTTGGGCCACGGTGCGTAACAATATCATTTGGACTGCGAACACGAGCACCAGGGGCAAATAAATACTGGTCATCAGCCCAAACAGCAGGGCCGCCATGGCAAAGCCGGACAAGCCAAGAAACAGGGCACGTTTCCCACCGCTGGGCAGGGGTGCCTTCATGGCCGCCCACCGTGACAACGCCTTGCCCCGCACCGATTGGCGAACCGCTGTTGCCAGTTGCCCGAGATCTTCCCGCAGCGCCGTCCGGTCGGTTAATTCACGAACGGCCACCTGACGCGCCCGTATCGCGGTTTCAGATTGGGGATGCTGAAGCCACGCAGCCAGCGTCCGCTGTCCCCCTTCGGTCTGGGCCTGACACAAAAGCTCAAATAGAGAGGCCTCGCCAAAGAGATCCAGATCGAGCGCATAGCCATGATCTTTCTCAAGCCAGTTTGCCCCCGTATTCCCTTCTCCAGGCCAGGTCCCTTCAATACGTCGCAGCCCACGCTCGTAATACGATATGGCCGCACTCACCCGTGATTGGGCCCGGGCGGTCCGCTCATGCCATATAACGAGCCCTACAAAGGCCAGGAGTGGAATGAGGAGCAACCACCAGGATACCCCGTCGGACATCCAGCCCCCGACGGCAACCAGTGCGGCAACGGCAAAAACGCCAAGGCGGCCATTGGCGATATGGTCGAAGCGTCGGTTAAACGTAGCTTGTTCCTGTTGGAGCACCGCAAGGCGCGCGCTGTATATTTTTTCCGGGTTGCCGGTCTCGCTCATGCGTAATCCTGCCCACTGGGCGCAGCCGGCCATTGGCGACGCGTAGTCCTGTTAAATTCGTCAGACGTTAGAATTGTCGTGCCCCTACTTAAAAATGAGATGGCCCACACTGAATTTTTCGTCGCCTGATACAGGCACAATATGAATTTCATCAAAGCCGTGTTTTACGACATCTTCTGGAATGTTCACGGTGTAAATCTCCATCCCACGGGGACGTGCAAAACTCGGTCCCACCTCCGCGGTGTCCAAAAGTTCACCCGCGCTTAAAAAACGAAAGCGATACACATCATTGAGGTCCAAACTGACCTCAAAGGCACTGCCACGCTCTTCCGTATCGCTCAAATTTACCATAACGCCGCTGAATTCCATTTTGGTCATTCCCGGACCATCCCACCGGGCACCCCGCGCCCGGGGCACGGCCAAATTCGCTAAGGTGACATGAACTGCCTTGGGGTAGGTAAAAAACTCGCGGTCAATCAACGAATCGTATTGTCTCAGGTTCATACCGACTATCGCCTTGAAACGCTCCCAGGAAAAGAGTGGGCCACGAACAATCTGCGCCATGACGTCATAAAACTCGGCGAGTTCCTTATCCTGCAAGTGATTCTCACCGGTCTGCTGGGTTAGCGCATACCCGGCAGGAATACTTCGTTTCAGGTGTCCGGGACGCTCCGCCGGATAGACCGTGGGCACACGGGCCAGCAAGGGATCACACAGGGCGTGGTAGTCGATCAAATGGAGCTTGGGTCCGCCAAAATAGCCCCGAAATCCGATGGCACCATAGATTTGCACCGTGGGAACATCCCGCGAGCGAATCCCTTTTCCGTAACGTACCCACGCCTGACGGTCCAATACGTCCGCAGACATATTTCGCAGCAGCGACGTATAGGGATAGTAATAGGCCCGCTCTGAACAGACGCCGTTGGTCCAGGGGAAGGCTTCGGTCTTCATACTGTAGTCCGTCGACGTCCATAGCGCAGGCGTAGGCGTCATTACAAGACCTGCGGCGGCCGCTACACCCGCCCAGGGGTAGACGCCCGCTATGTTGCGCATGGTCTTAACGCGCTCAACGATTAATACCAATGACACGAGAAAGGGCGCGGTAAGAAAACGACCCGCCATAAAGTCTCCCCCCACCCAAACGATATAAAACGTGTACAACGCGGCACCAAGGGCCAACAGGCGCGTGCGCGTGGTCCCACCGATCAAGGCACTGAAAACACCCACGGCAATGGTGATCAACGGCAGGGGATCGTAGAGAAAGGACGCGCCCAGGTAGTTTATCCCCATGGTCAATACGGTATCCTTCGGGATCCCCCCACCCAACTTGGCATAGGCCGTATTGGGTACGGGAAAACCGTAATACACGACGGAAAACACCTCCCAGAGGATGAGGGGAGACAGCCCGATGGCAACGTCGATAATGACCCGCCGGTTAATATGCTTCCAGTCTACACACCAAAGAAAAGGCGGCAGGGCAATCAGCAGCAGGTCGTGACGGGTGAGAATAAACAGGGACAGAAACAATGTGGGGATACGAAGGCCCCCACCGGGTGCCCGCCGTCGCAGGTAGAGCACGTAGAGGACGATAAGGAGATGGGTAAGGGGATTCTCCAGGCCCGATGTGGAAAAATCGATGTAGGAATTGCAGAACAACACCGTAGTTCCCGCTATCAATACCTGGCCGGGACGTTCCGCTACTTTCCACAAGAGCAGCCCCATGGACGTCAGAGAGACCGCGATGGAAACCAGGTGGGTACTCCAGAAGGCTTCTCCGCTCAGGGCGTGGGGAATAATGAGCAATAGCATCCACAGGGGATGGGTATAGGTTTGTACCCGCTCGGCCACATTCCAACGCAATCCATAGCCATGGATAAAGTTGTCGATGGTTCGGAAGGTAATAAAACCATCATCGGATAGCCAAGCGGTACGGAGAAGAATCACCGCATAAAAAACAAGGAGTACGATTCGGAGAAATCGCAACTCATCGAGTACCCTGCGACGTCCGATACTATCATCACCTGAGGCGGTCAACGCGCTACACTCCACTAAAAATCATCCTGCCTGTCCCCATCAATCCGGGACGGTGGCGCCATCCCAATACGACGTAAATCTCCAAAAAAGAACGCCGCATCCGGAGCGTGGCACTATACCTGTTGCAAATCGACGACGCAAACAGGGGTGTGTTTCCGTCGTGCACCTGTCTTGAAGTATCATGGGCTTCAGATCAGAGACGCCCCACCCTGAAACGTAGTGGCCAACCCGCCAGGACATCTGTAACGACAATGATTTCACCTGATATACGCGAATTTTTGAAAGTGCTTGTCGCCGAAGGTGCGCTGGCGTTGCTGATTATATATGGCATGCAGATCCGCCATGAGCTCCGCCAGAAGATGTGGATCACCGGGGTAGCCCTCGTGCTTGTCGCGGCGGTAGCCGTCGGTGCCTACTTCGAATTCGGTTGGAAGCGCTACGGCACCTTCATGAACAACCACGACTTTTATCACTATTACACGGGCACAAAATACGCACCGGAAATCGGCTACTACAATCAGTACGCCGCCTCGCTGCTGGCCGATCACGAGCAAAACAAGGTTTTCGACACCAAGAGTTCCGTGCGCAATCTCGAAACCCACGGCTACACCCCAACCCGCGAGATTTTCGCCAACCAGGATGCCATCAAGGGACGCTTCACCCCAGCGCGGTGGGAAGAGTTCAAGAAGGATATCCTGTACTTCCAGAAACGGGTTCCCCAGGCCAAATGGCAACAAATGCTGCGGGATAAGGGCTACAACGGCACCCCGGTCTGGTCTATGGTAACGGGCACCTTCACCAATTCCATACGCACCAGCAACGACCCGGGCATGTCCGCATTAATCGCCGCCGACCCGATTATTCTGGCCATCATGTTTCTATTTATCTGGTGGGCCTTCGGCCCCTGGACGGCGCTCTTTGCCATCGCTTTTTTCGGCACGAACTTCGTCACCGATTTTGTCCATATAAAGGGCGCGCTGTTTCGCATGGACTGGATCGCGTGCATTGTCATTTCCATGTGCCTGGTCCATAAGAAGTGCTTTGGACTCGCCGGTGCTGTCCTGGCCTATGCGGCCGCTGCCCGTATTTTTCCTGCGGTCTTCCTGTTCGGTATGGGTAGCCTCGCGTGTTGGGATTGCCTGGCAACCCGAAAGATAAACCGGGACTACCTTCGCTTCTTCGCCACCTTTTTCATCACCGCGACCCTTTTGACCGGTCTCTCTTACCTCTACTATGGCCCAGCGCTGTGGCATGAATTCATTGTGAAAATTGGGGTTCACAATAAGGACATCTCAACGACACGGGTCGGATTTAAGTACATCTTCCTCTGGCCCTTCGAAAGTTTCGGGGACAAGGTCCGGGGTTTCGAGGCCCACCAGACGGCATGGTGGTGTTGCCAGGGGGCCATGCTTTTCATCACCTTTTTCGCCGCCCGGAAATTGAAGCCCTATCAGGCGCTCGGCCTTGGTTTCGTGCCCGCCTTCTTCCTGACCGCACCCACCTTCTACTATTACATCCTGTTAATCGCCCCATTGCTCGTGTTCCTGCCCGAACCCAAACGCGCGAGCAACGTAGTTGGTGCCTCCCTGTTCTTCATCACCTCCATTGCGGGCTACGGCCTCCATATGGTCTATGAACTCAATTTCACCTTGTGCTTCCTCTTGTCCTCCATGTATGGCATCATCTGCCTCTATATGGTTGGCGTGAACCTCATGCCCGAAAAACTGATTGGCTTCGCGAAGGCAAAGCTCCCCCGTCCCTCCGGGATGGTGAAGCATTTTGCGGGAATCGCTTATGTGGCCCTCCTCGTCGGGCTCTTCCTGGCCTATCGGGGCACACCGGAAAAGAAGGAGGTCCCGACCCCGATACCCACCGAAGCGGCCCCCACGCCCGTCGATCCGGCGGCAAAGACGCGGGCCCTTCGGGAATCCATGGGGAAAAGCATTGCGGCACCCCGAGACGACGCCCCGTCCATCACCTTGGCACTCGTGGGCGATATCATGCTGTCACGGGGCGTTTCCCGCGATCTGGAAGCCAGAAAGCTGGACTACACCTACCCCTTCCTCGCCACAGCACCCCTGTTGCAAACCGCAGACATCGCCTTTGGAAATCTGGAGTGTCCCGTGTCAGGGCGGGGCGAAAAACTGGACAAAAACTACACCTTCAATGCCGCCCCCGAGGCCGTAGAAGGCCTGACCTTCGCCGGTTTCGATGTCTTGTCCCTCGCCAACAATCACACGCTGGACTATGGGCTGGTCGCGCTGGATGACACGATTCGCATTCTCTCGGAAAACGAAATCGTCGGTATAGGCATTTCTGAGAAGGATGGTCCCCAGGAACCCGCCATCCTGGAGCGCAATGGCATTCGGGTGGGATTTCTGGCCTATGTCGATCCCAACTCACCCTTTGGCGATGCGAAAGAGTTTCTACCTTTTGAAAAAGGGCCCGTGAAAGCCCTGGAGGCGTCGTTGACCCGGGATATAGCCGCCCTGAATGAAAAAGTAGATATTGTGGTGGTTTCGATTCATTGGGGCATCGAATATATGGACGACCCCGATGAGGCCCAAATTGCATTGGGCCAGTTTGCCATTGACCAGGGTGCCGATATCGTGGCGGGCCATCACCCCCATGTGCAGCAGGAACCCACCTGGTATAAAGATGGACTCATCATTTACAGCATGGGGAATTTTGTGTTTGACCAGCGGTCGCGCCCCAAAACGCTGCTGTCGCGCCTATACACGGTGACCTTGACGAAATCGGGTCCGACTTTCGCGCAATACCGTCCTCTGGAACTGGTTATAAAGGATTGGCAACCACGGCCAACGGGCCCCCAATATATCCCGCTACCCAAGCCGGGGAAGTGATTAACGGTTAGGGCGGAGGCCAAGACGAGGCAGTCCTCATGGCGACCAGATGCACCGGCCGGGTCCGTGCTTGCCACGTCATCCGGGAGCACGGCGTCGTCGGGCACGTGGTAGTCACGGGGACTGGCTCGCGTTTGGTTTCTGTGGTAGCATGGGTAACGTAATGGCGAGAGTTGAATGCTGTTCGTAGCGATTACGGCGGTGACACGCGTGCCTGTCCCGGCAGTGTTGGATGGCGTCTTGGCAGCCTTGTCACACCGACATCGCGACGTACTGCCGGTACAGCCTCGGCGAAGACGTGGCACTCGTTGGGAAACGTGGCGGAGGTAGACCTATCGCTGACTTGCCTGACCCAGCATGGCCCGCGCCGATGCAGTCCCCAGGACGCCATCGGCTCCACGCGGGGCCTGTGGGACGATTCGGGGGATCGCCTGGGCAAATACGACTATACCCCCTTCGGCGGCAAGCTCGCCGAGAGCGGCGTGGACATCACCCGGAAGTTCACCGACCACGATTGGGACAGTGAGGCGCGGTTGTACTATACTGCCTATCGGTATTATAGTCCCGATAGTAACCGCTGGCTCACGCGGGATCCCCTGGGCATGGTCGATGGACCGAATGTGTATGCCTATGTGGTGAATAATCCGGTGAGTAGGTGGGATGCGCTGGGGCAGTGTGGAGGTGGTGCAAGTATTGCTGATACAGTGTCAGATTGGGTCTTGTCAGGGGTGTTTCTTACTCTTTGTCTGTATACATTGTATAAGCTCGCCAAAGTGATCCGGGCCGCTGCCAAGGCGATGGGGCGCCAAAACTCTGTCGGCGCGTCCCTAGAGAATTGCGGAATATGTATTCTGGCGGCAGTAGCATCATATGTGGCAATGAACTTGGATCCATCTACAGGACTGGGCGAACTCGTGGGCCGTACACTAGCGTTCACGTGCGGGGCATTCTGCGTAGCGTCGTTTCTTTCCATTGAGGTGCTCACCAACACTCTATGGGCCACGCAGAGCTTCGTGTACAGTCTTGTTCCGGGTTTGGCAGGCCATGCATTGGCCGGAGGACTTGCTGGGTGGAGTTGCTTCAGTTTTATTAAGAAAGTCATAGAGTTATGAGTGTATGTTTCGTGGCCCTTGGTTGTGGGTTGAAGGTCCCGTGTCTTTAGGCAATATTTTTTTACACGGATATTTGAGAGCTTACCGATGATTGGTTAGGAAATTAACGTGAACGGCTCTTGACAGTCTTGGTTTGCCATCGCATCTAAAGTGGAACTTTTATGAAAACTTTGTTCATCGTTCTTGGGACACTAATTTTCGCCGTGACAATTTGGTCAACTATAAGTCTGAGGAAGTCTAGAAAAGATAGTGCCAACATGGCGGACCCTGTCCTTCAAAGGTCACGACGATATGAAGTTTTAATATGTGGATTTGTTTCTGTCTTGTACACCAGCATGTACTTTACAAGAGGTGACCTGTTAGACCTTACGTTGTGTGTTTTGGTCGCTACATATATTGGGTATGGAAACTATATATCTATCGAGATGAGAAAGACTGAGAAAGGAATGGACAGGGACCTAGAAATCTTGCGGGAAAAGCCTTTTGAAAAGCTATAGCAAGTGGTGGTCACAGGGGGCAGATTCAACCGTCAAGCGCAACAATGGCCTCTTGCAGGACTTCGTTCGGTGTTCGGTAGTTGAGTGACTTTCTGAATCCTGACTTGGATCATGGGTTTCTCCTTGGGCCGCATGTAGATTACCATCCCCCTACAACCGCCCAAAGATGCGAATCAACCGCGATGGGGAAAACTGTGATAAAGCTAGTGGAGAAAGTGGCAGTGGTGAATGACGCTATGATAAATGACGACGAGATTATAAAAGTGTATTTTGGCGAAGAAGGCTATGAGTACTTTAACCAACAATTTACCAATGAGAAGACGAAACTTTCGAGGCTCGTTGAGCACCGTAGTCATGATATTTTGGATACGTTTTCCTTTTTGCCCAAGAATTTCTCTCAACAGGCGATAGATGCGGAGAATTATAGATGGAGCCTCGGTATGAGTCTGGAAAACTCGCCTACAAGGCCTCCGCTTGTAGATTTCATTCGTGACTATATTAAAGCGGCCCCCGAGAACGTGTGCGTGATGGAAAACGCGGACTTTAGAAAAGAAGACCCTAAGGATTCGAGACTTAAATCTCGAATGTTTTTTCACGAGTCTAATGTGTTTCACATTTCCCTTCCTGGAGATTCACCTGAGCAGATAGACTATGAATTACTCGTATCCGGGCGCATAAGGTGTTTCCTAGCGATGTTGACGTCCCCAAACGAGCACTTTGCTGCGCACCCAGAAGGCGGTGTGGACTTTAGCCATCTAGACGTATTAGTTCAGAACGCCAAGTTTCTCATTACAACGGCATGGGATGAGGAGGGGTACCTGATAGCGCAATTGCGTGATGAATAAACCAGAGGGGAACTAGATTCAACCGTCATGGAATATAGGGACATCCATGATAGATAAAAATCAAGTAGCAGATTAGGCGTTCTGCCACCGC
>CAXBPH010000026.1:0-40988 GCA_963977445.1 uncultured bacterium
TCCGTCAATACGAGTGCATCGCTGCTCAGTAACTCAGGACTTACCCGTGCGAGAAAACCAACCGCAGCCGCCGTAACGCCTGCCTCGAGGGCCATTACGGGCACGTGGGCCAGGAGAACGGCCCAGAACACGTTATGGAAGGCCTCGTCCGCCAGAGCGAGTATGCTTGCGAACAATAAGGCCGAACATGCAACCGCCCCCGCCGCAATAAACCCACACAGCCACGTGGCCACCGAGGTCATGTCGCTTCGCAAGGCGCCCCGACTCGCATAGTAGGCCCCAACGGCGGGTATGGCCATAACGCAGGTGTTCAGCCCCAAGGTAGTGAGTCCGCCGAAACCAAAGAGGATGAGCTGTAAAATCAGCCCAACCAGCACGGCAGGAAAGGCCGCCCAACCGAGTATAATGCCCAGAAGGCCGGCGAGGGTCAGGTGGATGCTGACGCCCACGAAGGGAATGTGTATCAACGACGCCACGAAGAACCCCGATCCCAGAACGGCCGTCCGGAGGGCATGAACCTCGTCAAGCTTACGAAGTCCGAGGGCCACGCCGCCTGCGGCGACCAATGCGCCACCACCGAGTACGAGCGGCGAGGTTACAATTCCTTCGGCTAAGTGCATAACGTATTCCTTGGGATTTTTTTCTGGATGGCGCGGCCCTTGGGCGCTATGCGGGGCGGGCCGAATTCGGAAACCTGGACGCAATCATAGCATTTGGCCGACGGGGCAAAACAGTGACCTTCGACCGTAACGCCCCCCGACAGCTCACAGATTAATGGATATAAGTACGCCAGATTCAAGAATCCGCCTGCATGACCACCCGAAATGTATCTGGTGGCATGCAGACGGAAAAGGTATCTAAATTTTCAACCGGAGCGTGCTCAGGACCCTTCGTAGGTCGCAAGTCGCTGCTTCAGCTGTTCCATCAGTTCGTCATTGTCGCAAAGGGAAATGGCCAATTTCTGAGTCTTAACGGCCTCCTCTTTGTCGCCCGTCAGAAACTGGCCAAAGGCCAGGGTATCCAACACGTCGGCAGACTTCCCTTCCGACAGCTCGTTGGCGCGTCGCGCAACGGCCATAGCAAAATCGTTGTTCTTATAGGTCAATGTATTGTTGCTGAGCAAGGTCCAGGCCACCTGACCATAGAAGGTCGGGTCATCCAGACCACATTCGAGCAACTGCTTGCCAATCTTATCGGCGGCATCGGTATCACGACCATATCGGGCCAATACGATGTATTCCTGTGCCCAGAGCATGGCCAATTCACTCAATTCTTCCTGCATCTGGGACTTTTGGGAATCAGCAATAGCCGCCTTTACATCATAGGTACCGTCGACCACCTTCGCCACCACGTCATCAAGTCCGTCCATGGGGTGACCATGCCAGACCAGAGTACCTTTCTGGTCGACGACAAATGCGTGGGGAATGCCCGAAACGCCAAAAGGCTGGGCAAAACTTGTCCAGGTCTGCTTATTATCATCGATGGCAACGGTATAGTCCATTTGATCTGCCATGGTTTCCACAAATCCATTGACCTGATCTTTTTCCTCGTCGGAAATGCCAATAACCCGGACGCCTTTGTCCTTGTATTTCGCCTGCAGCTCGGTCAAATGGGGAATACTCTGGCGACACGGTCCGCACCAGGTGGCCCAGAATTCCACCACATAAACTTCCCCCAGATCCTCCAGGGTAGATTTGACGGACTCGCCCTTCACAATATCAGAAAGCATTACGTCCGGAGCCGGATCGCCGAGATTCAGCGCGACCGCCGGCAGTGAAAAGAGCGCCAAGGCACCCGCGATGATTTGGGTTGCACGTTTTTTCATATTTATCTCCTTGTCCTTCGAAAGGTTATAGCAGGGAACATCTCACAATTGTACCGTACATGAAGTGAAATCACACGTAACATTGTATTCGGATTGCCGGGTCGGACGGTGTCAAAACCTGCCTTCGACCTGCGATTTCGTCGAGACGCGTTGTTCGCCGTCTATGGGATTCCCATTTTAGCACGAATTGCCGACAGCATCCCTCCACGTTGCTCCGTAGTGTCCGCCATAGCGGCACCGCGAGTTCCAGGCATTGGCCATTTCAAAAAGGGGAGTAAATCGCGAATATACTTCCTCGTTAAACCGATATGTTGCCACAATTTGTGACCTTCGACGAGAAATTCGTCCCTTCCAAGCTTGCAGCAGCCTCGATTTCCGTCTACAATCAATACAGTGTAATTATGGCTCCCGGGATTGTATTTGTGGATTCCAGTGGCGTTTTCGTTCGGTAGCAGGCAGGAGGATCGTTCATGCGGCAACCGTGGTCAAAAATGAATGTAGACGGTGCTAATTTCCGCATGTCTGATCGGGAATTGGATCGGGTCTACGATGAGATGCCCAGTCTTCCGGAGCCACCGGCCGCCGCTGAAGATGAAGGCAGCGCCGCTTCTGGTCCTCCCCGAAGTCAGGCGCAGACTATAGCGCCCCCGGCTGAGGCAGCCGCGCAGCCCGAGGAGTGTTCCAACCCCGCGTGTGCGCAGGCCTTTGACAATGCCGCCGCGACGGGTGCTCCCTTGGTGGAAGGCAGCAGTTCCGGCTGTACGGACCGTCGTGAGGTAAATGATGCGGCAAAGCGCCCCAATCCAGACCGTCGGGTCACTCAATAATGCAGGGGGTCGGCCATCGTGTCAGACCGTGACCAAGCCAAGGACTACCATACCGCAATGTCTTCGAAACCGAGCGCCTATGAGCTACACCAATATCTGGAACATCGACGCAAGCCCAGCGACCACCTTTATGCGGTAGTCGATGGCGCGCAGAATTATAAGTTGGCCGTAGGCTCCCGGGATATTCTTGGCGAGCCCCTCCGTCCCCTCTTCGTCAAAACGCCTCACTTTATCACGAAAAAAGGCCCCTACCTGGTGCGCATCAAATGCACCAATCGCTACCCGGAATATATGAAATTGTGGGCGGAGCAGTTGGGCACGAACACAGGCATGTTGTTCTTCAGCAGTGCGTGGCCCAAGCTCGTTCGCGAACACCTTCGTACCATCTTCAAAGTATTCGATGACCAGGGTGCCATGTTTTATTTTCGCTTCTACGACCCCCGGGTACTTCGCACCTATCTCCCCACCTGCACGGTGAAAGAATGTCGCGAATTCTTCGGGCCCATACGCAGTATCTTCGCGGAAAGCGCCAACCCGGTGCAGATGGACCACTTCCAGATTGGACAATCGGCTATCCATCTGGAAGAAGACATCGTTCAGGAATGCGTAGCAGCCGAAAACGCCGTGCTGGAACGGGTCTGAACCTATGATAATTCGTCGCGATCAGATGAAAACGTTTCAGGCCTACATGAGTAAGGCCTTCGAAGACAGAATGGTGCTCCACATCGCTACCCACTATCCGGACGCTTACGCCGAGCACACCCAGGAAGGCGAAGATGATGCCGGAGCCCGGACGCTGGTGAATCAAGCCATAGTGGGCGCGGGCAGGGTAGGCGCCAGGAAAGAGGGCAGTATTCAGCAGTATCTGGAAATCATGCTGGAGACTTCCCTTGATTTTGAGCGCGATGAGGCCATGAGTTGGGCACACGATATTCTGGCTGACGAGACGCTGGCGGGTACAACGCGAATCATTTTAATCCATCGCAGATTGCCCCGTCGGCTGTCGGCAACGTCGGCTAACGCTGTAGAGAAGGAGTAGAGAATGGCTGGTACCTCAGGGAGCACCTCGGGCGGTGGCGGTTCTGATCGCGACCAGGGAAGCGCAACAAACACGTGCTCAGGCCCGGCGAATAACACGTCGCTTGTCGTCCAAATTGAGCGGAGCGATGGAAAAAAGCTTTCCATGCCCGCCCAAATTGCCATCGACGGCCCGTCGGGAGTCGACGCTTAAAGATACGGACCGCTACACCTTCAAGCCCATCAACGCGGGGGCGTACACGGTTAGCATTTCGCCCAAAGGCGACGAGAGCGAATTCAGCGTTTTGCCCCCCCATCCCCAAGACGCCACGGTCACACAGGGTAGTGAAACCCTCGCGACGCTGAAGATCGCCCCCCCACTCCGTGCGTTTTTACATTTTACGTTCACCGACCCGGAAGACGTGGCCCGCAATTTCCCCGAAGAGTTTAAGGTCGTGGTGAAATACGATGACGGCACGGAATACAGCGCCAAGCTCGACGCAGATGGAAATGGTCTTTCCGGGGACAGAAAACTGGGGATACCCATCGATCGCAGCAAAACCGATTTTACCTTGAGTTTTTCAAGCAACGCGGGCGACTTCATTATCTGCGAAAAAACCGGCGACGAAGCCAAGGTGGAATTGGGCGGATCAAACCGAATCATAGAGGGCAAGAAGGGATTCATGTTGCCCAAGGATCCCTGGAACCTGAGTAATTCGGAGTGGACGGTAACGAACGCCACCAATTTTACGGAAAACAAATTCAACACGCTCAATAATCCAGACACGATCATCGGGACAGCGAAAAAGCCGATAGAGCTCTTGCTTACCCCCTACTGGCAGTACCACAAGATCGAATTCTTTGACCGCACCTATGGCGAGAGCGACCACAAGGCGCGCATTAGTATTCCTGCCGTCATGCTGGAAGGCTACCGCAAGACGCCGGACGCCACCGTCCTCAAACCTGACACCGCCAGTAACTGGACGACTGGTACGGACGCCAAAGATATGAAACAAGCCCTTCCCTGGATCCTTCGGAAGGAAGAAGATGGCGTCACCGAACTTCCCAAGCTGAATAAGGACATGGAGATTCGTTTCAAGTCGGATACGAGTTCCGGAAACTATATTCACTCCAAGAGTGCTACGGAACGTATTTTAAAGAGCCTGTCCACGTCCGACGCGGAACTGAAAGCAGGCCCTGCTCGCATGGCCTTTTATGATTTGCCTAAATTTTGGCGGTCTAAGGCCTACTATACGCGCAAGGCGGACGGCTCGGAAGGCAAGTTCTTTTATGACCTGACCGAAGCTGATATTGAAGCGGCCGATACGAAGACGACGCCCCTGGTTTTCTGCCTGGATGACATCGTGCTCTACAAGGATGGTGACACGGGCCTGGCACCACTGGACCCCCTGGCGGATACCGATAGGGTCGTGATTTTCCACCATCTCTTCAATGATAGCAACAGTGATTGCACGGCGAACGGCGTGTACAAGACGCTGCCTTTTGCGGAAGCAACTGATCCCTCGGAATTGCCCAGCAGTAAGGTAGATATCACCGAGAACTACCTTATCGATTATGTGGACTGGACCCGTCTCGTCATCGCGGAAGGCAATCTCTTTGACGTGTTTGATACCCGCACGCCCGACAACGATGAAGAGAAACAACCCGTTGGCGCCCGGGCGGCCGTCCGATGGGTGGATGCCATGGAACCCCTGGCGACCAAGGGCTTTCGTCTTTACAATTTTGAGACCAGTGCCTGCGAGCCAAGCGGCAAGCCCCTGCCCAAACATGCCTTCTTCTCCGACAGTTCCTGGAGCGAAAAGCGGCCAGACCCAACGAATAAAACGTATTTCGCCATGCAACACTTTTGGAATCAACGGACAGCCTCCCGGTATTCCAAACCCTTTAATGATAGCAACGACGAAGGTACCGGCCGTTTCGACATTGCCCTCCTTCGCTGTTGTGGTGTAGAAGACGACAAAGAAGTTGCGGTAAATTTTCACTACATGAAGAGCAACTTCACCTTCGATACGGCACCGAGTGTCACCAAACAGCAATACGTTCACGATCTTTCCATGAATGTGGCCAATCGCTGGAACGGCAACGACCCCGGCATCAATGATAGCCGTGCACGCTTCACCTCACGTCTCGGTGACGATGGCGGGGGCACCATACAGCCAATCCTCATTGACGCCGTCTGGTTTTGTCAGGCAGTCATAGAATCCCGCGCCCACTACGCCGTAAAGGTGGCCGATGCCGATCGTGAAAATCGCAACGGCCAATCCGGCACGGGGCTATCGGGTACCGAGGGATACCAACAGGTTGGAAATGCGGTAGAGCCCAATTGGTTTCCTGCTGCCCACGAAAGTGGCCACATGGATGCCCTCCCCGATGAATACAATGAACAGTGGAATGCCGCATCCTATGACCAGGTAAGTTTGAAATGTAATCTACCCGCCGACCCCTATCGCATGGATAGCGGGGGCGCCATGATGAACCGAAACGAGTCGATTCGAAACCGGTATTTCTGGCATGCTTCGGAATGGTGTCGACGACGCCTTGGTCACGACTTCCATCTTCAGGTGAGTCTGGCTGACAAAGGCGGCACGACCTACGATGCCTACGCCGTGCCCGAGCATAGTGAGAAAGGGCGCACCTTTGCCTATTGGCCACTTGCCGCTGATTTGAAACCATCCGATCCCATTCCCGTGCTGCCTTCCAGCTCCAAGGGCGGTCTCCGTGACATGTTCCTCTATACCCTGGGAAAAGATCACTACAGCCAGGCCTTGCTGCCGGCCCAGGAAGATCCACCCGGCGCGACGCCTTATGATGGCATCCTCATGATTGTGGTGAAAATGTCGTTCAAACTGAACCAGTGGACGGACGATGCCACGAATAAATCAGAGCGGGCCCAGATTCTACAAGCCGCCATCAAGGGTGCCGAGTCCTTCAATTTCAAGTGGTTTGCCAAGGGCAAAGCCCCCATTCCGGGCTCTGCGCCTGCGAAAAAATTCACCTTTGACCGGTGTCTGATTCACTTCGCGCCCCGGGTAATTGTGGAAAACTTCCGTGCACCGGGCGAAGTAGCGCCGGGCACCGCCCCAGCGGATCCAAGCAAACCCGACCCCGTATACCATACGTTTTCACGGGAGATCATAGACAAGCTGAAACTGCACTATGAGGTCCACGTAAACGCCCAGCCAACCCCAAAGACCCGGTGGAAGACCGACGCCGATGTGCCGGAGCTCGATACCAGCGATGTCTTCATAAATGAGATCCCGGCGGAACTTCAGGCTGACACGAAAATTCAGGCATTGAAGACGAAGATCGATGAATACCATGCCATCGACGATTTTCACCTGGCCGAACGCATTGCTAAAATTGGGGATATTGTAACGGGTGCGGATGCGTATACGGAGACCGCGACGGAAATAAATTCGACGTGGAGTACGGATACCTACGTAACGGAGAGTCGCACCCCCTTGGGCAAACGTCCCATCGATGTAGCTATGCAGCAGTACACCAGCGTGGGCCACGTGGACTATGACGGACGTATCGCCAAGTTGAAGGCGGTCCGTGCGCAGATTGAGAGTTTTTCGGAAGCCGTCGACATGCGTGGAGACCTCAAGACATCGTCAAAAACCGTCGCAATCGACACGGCGCTGGCGGTGTGCGAAGGTGTTCCCGAAGATGACTACGAAGGGCGTCTTGCGGCGCTCGGAGCCATTCAGACTGCGTGCAGCACCTATACCGTCTCGGTCCGAAGAAAGAAAAAGCTATTCAATCTAAAATTATATAGTTTGATTCCCGGCGTAGACGCCCTCGAAGCCCGGGTTCGTGAAAAACGGGGTGAAGTTGGCGTGTTGCGCGGCATCGCGGTCATGAAGCCGGTGCTGGCGGCCAAATTGGATGAGCTCTCTATTCTGAAGGCCACGGACACCCTGAAAACCCGCGCCCGTGCCGTGAAAAAGGATTTGGACGAAAAAGATAAGAGTACTCGGCTCATCATCGAACATGTGGACGCTTCGGACCGGCTGAACGCGGTACGCGATGCGATCAAGACCTACTTTTTGAGCATGGTGGGTATACAACGCCTGCCTGCGGATCTGGCGCGGGAAGACTTGCTACCCCTGGTGAAGAAAGTAATTCCTGAGGCGACCGATGTGCAGCCCGTTGCATAGCGGGACTGTCATTCAACGTTACCATGCGCTGGGCCGATGGGTTCGCGTTTTGACTATTCCGCTCTTGGCGCTGTCTCTCCTGGGACTGGCGCAGGAGCAGGAGGAACATACCATGACGATCGTTTTGAAATCACCGGAGGCAGAAGAATACCAGCAGCTGGATGTCCAGGTAGAGGCCCTGTCTCTGCCCGACCACCCGGCTGAGGTCCTCCCTCCTGTTCCCGATGCGTCTGGGCCGTACTACCGACTTCATGGGAATAGCGAGCAAAATGGTCGTGTTGACGCGACCCTGCCCGCCGGTGAGTGGGCCCTGGCCTGGGAGCAGACATTACGACCGGGTTTTGTTCCTGAGGCGGTATTGTGCAGCGGCGATCGCCTGTTGGTCCAGACCGGTGTGTGGCAACTCTTCTCCCTCGGGGGCGAACTGCTTCGCGAGGGCAGCGTTGGCTCCGGCGGCATCACCCTGGATGCCGAAAAGAGCCTTTTCTATCACATGGATAAGATGGGCGATCTCGCAGGCCGAAATCTTTCGGATGGCGAGCAGGCATTCGCTTTCATGCCCTTCCTCGGCGAGGAATTCAGTCGCACACTCATACGACGGGTGGATGACAATTTGCTGTTGGTGGGCATCGAACGTCAACTGGACCCCCACGGCCATAAGAAAGCAAGCCGGACCCTGCTGGAATGGTATCACCTCGGTGATATGAAAACGCTGACGGTGTCGGGCATGCTCGCTACCGGGCGTAATGAAGGCACGTTAATCCTGCCCTCGACGCGAACCATGACGGCAACAACCGCACAATGTACGGTCACTGCCGCACCAGGGCATCTCTATTTCACCACACCCGAGGCAGCGATTGCCCGCGCCTTTGGCGGCGACTTACAGCCTGTTGCCCTGAGTCTCGGTGGAAATGAAATCGCTTATCTGGTGGTCCGTGAGGGCGATCGATTGAACCTCCTGTGCTTGGCGGAGGATGGCCACCTTTTACGTCGTTACACCTTCCCAGAAGGGGTGCATAGCCTCTTGGCTCCGCCACTCGTAGGCTTTGATGGCCGTATTTACCTTTTGCTCCATGGAACGGTAATCGCCCTTGCCCCCGATATGAGCACCCTGTGGGAATCCAGTGAAAACGGGCCCAATGTGGGCGCTACCATCACCCGGAACGGACAGCTAGTTGTTTCCGGAATGCGCTCGATCGGAATCCTCGACCCAACAGGCGCCTACCAGCCAATTGCGGGCAAGGCCGAAACGGATTATTGTACCGCGCCCATCGTAACGGATTCGGGAGAAATCGCGGTGGCCTCGAAACGTCAGCTCCACGTGTTCCACACGAAGAAAGATTAACCGGACTCAGGCAATGGTTTCGGTGGTAACGCCGGCATCGACGACAGTGATCGTGCCACCCCAGGTGCACATACAGGTGCTGCTGTTGTTCAGAGCCGGCATTTTTCCGATTTGCACCGTAGCACTGCCGGGGGTCCACGGTGCCGCCGTCACGGGCATGCAGGGTTGGGGCGTCAAGACCCCGAGGGCGGCCGCCGTCGCCGCGGCAACGGCTGGATTCGAGGGCGTAAGGCAGCTGCCAAAGGCGGAAATGTTCGTCATGGGTATATAGTCCATGATATTAGCGGCGTAGGCACCCTCCATTTGAACGCAATTGGCGGGCAACACCGCCATCGAACAGGTGGACGTACCCATGGTGCATTTCAGGGTAGCGCCATCAACAACAGGTAGGGCCATTTCATAATTCTCCATTAATTTAATTAAGCGTTACTGGCAGTATACGATAGGATGATGGATAGCGCAAGACCGGGCAAAAATAAGGATTACGTTGCGATGATTGAGACCAGGCCGGTACGATTCATACTTCTTGGCGGCTTTCTCGGGGCGGGTAAAACTACCGCCCTGCTGCGACTGGCCAGGCACTACACCGATCTCGGTCTGCGGGTTGGCATAATCACCAATGACCAGGCCGAAGGTCTGGTAGACACGCTGGCGTTTCGGGAGGCCGGCTTCACGACCGAGGAGATCCCCTCCGGGTGTTTCTGCTGCCACTTCGAGAAACTCCTCGAAGCCTCGGGACGGCTGGCCGATGGCACGGAGCCCGACATCATCCTTGCCGAGCCCGTTGGCAGCTGCACGGACCTGGTAAACGCGGTAATAACGCCTCTGAAATCACTTTACACCGACCGCTTTGTGGTGGCCCCCTATACCGTGTTGCTCGACCCGTTCCGCGCCCAAGACGCCCTTTCCGCGACCGGCCCAACGGGCTTTTCAAAGAAGATAACCTATCTCTATAAGATGCAGCAGAATGAGGCGGATATTATTGCCGTCAACAAGGCGGATCGCTTAGATGATATACAGCGAAACGCCGTGGAAGCCCTGGTCGCACTAAACTTCCCGAAGGCGGACGTGGTATTCCTTTCCGCATTGACGGGCGAAGGCTTTTACGAGCTCCCCCCATTGCTGGATGGTCCGGGCACGGTGGGGCAGCATCCAACCGAGGTGGATTACGCCCAATACACCGAAGCGGAAATAGCCCTGGGATGGCTCAACGCGCGGGTGAATCTATCGGGTGCAGCATCCTGGGACGGCAACGCCTATCTGGAAGGCCTGGCGACGTCGGTTCGCGACTATTTGGCCGAACAGGGCGTGGAAATCGCCCATTTCAAGATGCGCCTGATTGATGAACAGGGGCGGGAGGCAGCCGTACATCTCACCAACAACGTCGATGCCGTGGCAATGACCCGACGGCTGGATACGCCGCTCCAGGAGGGCATTCTGGTCATCAATCTTCGGGCGGAGGGCAGCCCGGAAACCTTAACGCATGCAACCGATCGCGCGCTGACCAAGGTGGGCACATTGAACGACGTTTCCTGGGTGATGAAACGTTGTGACGCATTCGTGCCGAGCCCACCGGTCCCACCCCCAGCAGAACGTAACACCATCCGCATTTAAGGGGCGGAATATGGGGTGCTAGACGCCATCCAGCTTAACGCGAAATTGCTTCCGCTGACCGTCGCGGTACACACTGAGTACGACCGTCTCAAAGGGGTTGGTAGCGATAAGACGCTCCAGATCCTGACTGTTCAGCACGTCGGCCCCGTCAAACTTGAAAATGAAGTCTCCCTGGAGCAATCCGGCTTCCTGGGCGGGGGTGTCCTTGTAGCAGGAGAGCACGACGGCACCAAATTCTTCAGGCCATCCTTTTCGTTCCCGTAAGGCGGCCTCGGTGAAATCACCTTCTATCTGGGCAACCTGGGCTACATCCTCGTGGAATATGCCCAGCTGGCCCATAGGCGGCCTCTCGCTTCCCTGCTTGACGAAGGTAATTGGAAACCATTCGTCCGTGGGAACCCCATTCACCTTGGGCCGTGCGTGGCGCCAACGCCGCCGCCCCTGAGCATCGCGGCCATCAAGGGTCACTTCGTAATCTTCATAGGCGTATTTACTGTCTTTATTCGCATGAAACTTGGGCAGGATGCTACCTTTTTTTCGGGAAAACATTTGCAGGGCCGAAAGGGTGTAGCGACGGGAAAATTTGAGCGTGAAATCATGGACGGACGCGTCAACGATTTCCAGGTCTTTCTTTCCCGAGAATACACGGAGATTCCATTTTCCTGCATCGTTGGTCAGTTCAAAGCCCATTTCCCCATCGGTGCCGTAGACAAATTCACGGTATTCCCCTGCCAACTTGATGGCACGATCTTCGGCGCCCTGTCTCGCGTGGGCCTGCCCGTAGTAGTAGCGGGCGATCTCATTTCTCGGGTCCAGGTAAAGGGCTTGCAACATGGTGTAGAGACAGCGTGTGTATTGGCCATCATCAAACTGTTTTTCACCCTGGTGTAGCAGTAATTCCAAGCCCCGGCTTTGCACTTCTTCGCGCTGCATCGACTGGTTGGAGCGGGTCTTGAGCAGGGCCATGTTTTCCTGTCGCGCCGCCTCTCGCTCGGTTTCCGCCTTCTCGCGCCAGCCCTGTGTCTGGTACTCGCGGATGGTACGAAGCCCAATATCCGTCATTTCGCCCCGTTCAATATCCACCATAACGTGGGTGGTTTGATTGGCATGTATGGCGATGACCTCTTTGTGTTCGATACCCATGGCGGAGAAAGTAGCCAGATAGCGACCGGCACGAACCCCATTGGAGGTCCAGCGATCTTCCGTCTTGACGATTTCCTCATCTTTTCCGGTAAGACCGATACCATAGAGGGTTACCAGGCACTCCACCGGGATGGTCTGCAAAACGAGACTGCCCGTCGCCTTAATGGCCTCTTCGTTCATGTCGCCTTCGGGGGCGAGAACGGCCTCCATCTTTGCCACTTCGAAGAGATAGACCTGGTCACTTTCCAAGAGAAAGGTGTCGCTATTCTGCGGGTAGTAGCCTTCCTTCTCAACCCGGACAACGTGGGGCCCAACGGGCACATCACGTAGAAAGAGGCCGTGATCCGTCGAGAGACCAACAAACTTGTTGTCCAGAAAGACCTTCAGGTCCGCTTCCGATCGCACTTCGATGTGGCCCGGGGCCGCCGCAGTTCCCGTCGGTGGGACAACAAGGCCCCACGCCGAAACGAAGCAGATTGTCAAAAGCAACCGAGTCTGTATCATCGACAGCGTACTCATCTCTCGTTCGTTGTAGTCCTGCCGTCGATGACCCAAGATCATCGCTTGCAGGTACACGCTCAAACTCAATGCGGGCGACCGCAAGACGGGTCGCCGCCATAGACATGATTCTTCTTATTCGCCGGCCCTGTTTGTGCTGGACCCGGTTATACCTACGCCCCCGATTCGGGTTTGAATGATGGCCGCACCACTATCGGCTCCTGCACCACCCAGAGAGCCATTCGCGAGAACTTCGCCCGATTCGTCGGTCTGAATAACCAGTACATCAACGCCGGATTCCGATCCGGAGTCGGTACTTCCGGTGATGAGGTAACCACCCGCATCGGCCTGCGCCACGGAAGTTCCGAAATCGTCGTTCTCCGTACCAAAGGTCTTCTCCCAGAGCACCGTATCAAGATTTTCTGTGACCCCAAAGAGATAGGCGTCAAACTGTCCCGCACCGGCGGATGTTGTCGAACCGACAACAACCCAGCCAGTTGCTGTAGCAACAACGGACCGGGCCGTATCCATACCGGAACCACCTACCGTGACACTTGCGATTTCGTTCCGTGCGGGGTCGAGTTTTAGCAGATAGGCGTCAACGGGGTCCACACCGAACGTATCGGTGTCACCGACAACCAGGAGGTCGCCACGTGTTGTTTCTAATACGTCGTAGGCAGCTTCATCGTGCTCACCACCGTGCCAGGAACTCGAGACATTGCCGCCCTTGGCATTGAGTGTAGCGACAAACACGTCGGTACCGCCGTGGGTTCCGGGGGAATCGCTGCTACCCACGATGGCATATCCGCCACCGCGAAGCTCGATAAGGGCCCGTGCTATATCGTCGCCGGAACCGCCGATGACCTTCTCCCAGGCGATATCACCTGCGGCAGTCAGTTTTACCAGATAGGCATCCACGCCGTTAGCACCTGCCGTATCCGTCTGGCCGGCGACGAGCAAGCCGCCATCAGCGGTCTCGATCACGTCCCAGGCAAGCTGGGTATGGGCGCCGCCGAAGTACTTGGGCCAACCCGCAAGGATGACTCCATCACGGTCGGCAAGGGCAACGAGAATATCTACCCCACGCTCGCCATTCGTTGCTGCGGAACCCGTGAGGACAAATCCGCCCTCGGCCCGTTCTATCAGCCCGGTGCCGCCCGCATAGCCTTCGCCCCACGCGCCCGCCCCCATGGTTACAACACCCTGCTCCGTGCTTTCGAGCAGCATGAGGGCAATACCATTCAATGCATCGGCATCATTGCTGAGTGCAGCGACGGATTTGGCGGTTACAACGATGGCACCGGTCTTCGTAAGGGTCTTATTGCCCTGTTCCGTCGTAACGGTTAAGGCCACGTCATAGGTACCGACGGTGGCATAGCTGTGGGTTGGGTTCGTGCCGGTACTGGCAGCTGTACCGTCTCCGAAATTCCAGGAATAACCGGAAATAGTAAGGGAGCCGGCCTGCGTCGTGTCCGTAAATTGGACCGTAAGCGGTGCCGATCCGGTCGCCGTATCCATGGTGAATGCGACGGTGGGACTGATTTGAATGTAGTCGGTTCGCGTCGTCATAACCGCACCCTGCGATGTCGTCAGGGTCAGGGTCACGTCATAATTTCCGGGAGCCGAGTAGGCGTGGATAGGGTTGGTGGACTCACTAGTCGTCCCATCACCAAAGTTCCACAGACGCCCCGTAACGGTGAGGCTCCCCACATCCGTCGTATCCGAAAAGGTGATGGTCGACGGTGCGGTGCCGGTCGTGGCACTCGCGGAGAAGGAAGGCACCGGACGAACCGTAATATAGCCCGTCTTTGTCGTAGTCTGACTACCGGCCGCCGTCGTCACCGTCAGCTTTACCGCATAGGTTCCCGGCTCGCCGTAGGTGTGTGAGGGATTGGCCGTCGTACTCGTAGTGCCATCGCCAAAGTCCCACTGAACACCGATGACTTCGAGGGATCCCAACACGGTGTTGTCGGTAAAGTTAACCTGGAGGGTACCATCACCGCTGAGCACGTTGCCGGTGAAGGCTGGTTCCGGCCGCACGATGATGTACCCCGCACGGGTCCGCGAATCGGCCGTACCGTCCAGTGTGGTATTCATGGACAGGGTTACGTCGTAGACCCCCGGCGCACTATAGATATGCACGGGGCTTGCTTCGCCGCTCGTTGCCGAGCCGTCACCGAAAGTCCACGTGCGACTGGTCACATCCAGTTGGCCGAGGGAGGTCGTATCCGTGAAGGAGGTCGAAAGACTACCCGTACCCGTGGTTGGGGCACCGGTAAAATTGACGGCCGGGCGAACGGTAAGATAATTCTGTTTCGTTTCTGTGTCGGTGCCTACACTGGACGTGGCAGACAGGGAGATGGTGTAAATCCCCGGCGATGAATACACGTGACTCGGGTTTTGCAGGGTGCTTGGCGTCGTGCCATCCCCAAAATCCCATTGCCAGGAGGTCAGCGCTTCGCTGCCCGAGGAACTCTCGTCTCTGAAGAGCACCGTTAGCGGACCGGGGCCGGTGGTGACATTGGTTGAAAATTCTGCAACCGGCAACTGACGGACGGTGATGTGGTTCGCTTTCGTCACCGTGTTATTGCCCGCAGCCGATGTTACGGTAAGGGCCACGGTAAAAATGCCGGGAACACCATAGGTCTTCGACGGATTCTGCAGCGTACTGCTCGTGCCATCCCCGAAGTTCCAATTCCACTGGGTAATCGCGGAAGAGCCTGGATCACTCTGATCGGCAAAGAGCACGGTCAGAGGCGCTGCACCACTGGTGGGCGTTGCGCTGAAGGCCGCGGTCGGCTTCTTTTCCACCTCAATGTAGTTTAGCTTCACCTCAGAGTCACTACCGACAGCCGTCGATACGCTCAGGGTCACACTGAAACGTCCCGGCGTGGTATAGGAATGGAAGGGATTGGAGTCGGTACTGGTCGAACCGTCGCCAAAATCCCAACGCCAACTGCTTATAGGCGCGGAGCCTGCCGTGCTGAGGTCGGTAAACTGTACCGTCAAGGGAGATTGGCCATTTCTCGGCGTGGCGCTGAAGGCGGCTACCGGCGAACGCTGTGCCGTAATAAAGTTGGCCTTCGTTTTGGTGTTGGATACCCCGGTTGACGTGGTGACCGTCAGGGAAACGTCATAGACACCATCGCTCGCATAGCGATGGCTCGGGCTGGGAAGCACGCTACTGGTACTGTCACCAAAATCCCAAAGCCATTCCACAATGGTATCGGAACCACCCGTGGAGAGGTCGCTGAAATTGACATTGAGGGGCGCAGCACCCGTGGTGGGCGAGGCGCTGAATTCGGCCACCGGCCGCTCTTCTACTTCGATAAAGTCCATGACGGTGGTCACGGGACTCACACCAACGTCAGTCGTGACGGTGAGCGATACGGCAAAACTACCGGCACTGGTATAAACGTGGGTCGGATTCTGGCGGGTATCGCTCGTGCCGTCACCAAAGGTCCAGAACCATTGCGTAATAGGAGAAGAGCCCGGAATCGACGTATCGGAAAACTGGACCGTAAGCGGAGTGGAACCCGACCTGGGCGAAGCCGCGAAGGAAGCCACCGGCCGTTCTTGCACCGTGACGTAGTTCGGTTTGGTTTCCGTGCTATCGCCGACGGACGTCGTCACCTTTAATTTAACCGTATAAACACCGGGATCGGAATAGATGTGGACGGGATTTATATCTTCACTCGTCGTACCGTCACCAAAATCCCACTCATAGAGGGTAATTGGCGCAGCGCCAGCCACGGAGATGTTGGTGAAGGTGACCTGAAGGGGGCCTTCTCCCGTGCGCGGGGATGCAGAAAAGTCCGCTTTAGGAAGTTCCCGAACGGTGATGAAGTCGATCTTCGTCTCTGTATCGTTTCCCAAACGTGTTGTCGTGGTCAAGGTGACCCGATAGCTCCCCGCGGCCTTATACACGTGGCTGGGGTTTTGGGCCGTGCTGTTGAGGCCATCGCCGAAATCCCAGAGCCAGTCGGTGATCGCGGTGGAGCCGGGCTGGGACTGGTCGACGAAGAGCACCGTCAGGGGCACGTTCCCTTCGGTGGGCGTCGCGGTAAACGCAGCCACGGGGCTTTCAAAGAGGGGGCATCCCATCATGAATATAGACAGCGCCAAACAGGTCAAGCCTGCATACAGCTTCTCACGCATTCGGTTCCCTTTCGGAATTCAGGGCCTTGCCACGTAGCCTCGTCGTTCTATTATGATTCTGGCAACTCGTCACGACCCAATTCACATGGCCGGAGGTGCCTGAAATAAAAGGCCTACCCCCGCCAGAAAGGAACGATACCGCACTATCCAAGACGAGGCTCCTCTCCCACGGGGTCGTGGAGACCCAATTGGCTACTGGAACCTTATAATGTCCCTGCGTCTGTTGTCAACCGTATATCGCCCACCTCGTCATACTGATTGTATTATTCCACGAACTTTAGGCATCAACGACGGGTTGAAGATGGTGCTGGACTATCCCCGGGCCAAAGATATCTCTGGAAAAGAAAAAGGTTCTCCATCCAACACAACTATAGCGTGAAAGACGCCCCGACGTGTCACGGCGGTATTTTCGTAGCATCGGAATACCCATGGAACGTGAAGAACTGCCACGGGTGCCGTTCGATGCACGCGGAGCCCGGTATAAAACTCCTTTGCAATCACGGTGTCAACCATGTATCTTAGTTCGTGGGCGGAGACAGGGTGTCCAATGATATCTTGCGCCCCACCGGGAGTGTGAGGCGGGCTTTTCCGCGTTGTCAGACCTTTCGAATGGCACCCATACGTTACGAAGGAAATCAGGGCGATTACTATGCGACGAAATCTTGTGACTGCACTGATCGTCATGTTGTTCTGTTGTCAGTGCAGCCAGCAGCCCGCCGATGAAGACATTGTGGCCAAAGCGCTTTCCATTCCCTATCGCTTTGAGCAAAGTGCAGAGCCCATTTCAGCCATTGCGACGGAGCAGGATCTGCCGGTGGCGGTGGTGAATCTGGGGCGGGATTTATATCATGACACCCGCCTCTCGGGCGGGCAAAACGTTTCGTGCGCGACGTGCCACCCGGTGGACGGAGCGGGCATGACCGTTCATGACAGTAGCGCATCGGGAAGCACGTCCTACTATGACGTGCCGACCATCTTTAACACGGCCGACCAGTTTGCTTTTTTCTGGAATGGGCGCTCACAGAGTCTCGAATCTGTAATCCAGGTTTCTCTCCAGGCAGAAAACATCATGAATTCCGCCTGGAACGTGGTGCTCCCGATGTTGAATGCCGATCCCGAATATGCCCAGAAATTCGATCTCGCCTATCCCGACAGAGGGCTCGATCAGGAATCCGTCATTGATGCGCTGGAAATCTACATCCATTCTCTGGCGACGCCCAACGCGGCCTTCGATCGTTGGCTAAATGGCGAAAACCTCTCGGAGAGTGCCCTGGCGGGTTATGAATTGTTCAAGGACTATGGCTGCATTCGCTGCCATCAGGGTGCGGGCGTCGGCGGCAATATATTTGCTTCCTTTCGCACTTACCTGGAAACCCGCGAAAATCCGCGCACCACGGATTTTGGACGTTTTAATGTGACCAATGATGAAGCCCATCGCTATCAGTTCAAGGTGCCCAGCCTCCGAAACGTCACGGTCACGGCCCCCTATTTTCACGATGGATCTGCAGAAACGCTCAGCGAAGCCGTGGATATCATGGCCCGCTATCAACTCGGGCGCAGCCTACCCAAGAATGAGATATCCCAAATCATTTCCTTTCTGGATTCACTTACCGGTTGGCGAGAAGGCGAACTGCTTGGCAGTACACAATGACAGGCGGATCTATGCAGCGAAAGTTAACTTCATTTGACGTCCTTCTGGTCGGCCTCGTCCTGTGCTCCCTCTGTTTTATAGGCTACTTCGTCTACAGCGCCAAGCCGAACGACCACGAGAGCTATATGGTCGCCCTATTGGATTTTTCCATGGCGGACGACCTGTTGACCGAAGACTTCTACCGGCTTCAATCGGGTGCACTCACCAATTTTGACGCCCTCGTCTCGGATAAACATTTGGTGCACGAAGCAGAGCATCGGCTAAGTCGGCTTCCCGCCTACCTGAAAGACAATGAAACACTGGATAAACTGATCATTCAATTGACGGTGCAAGTCAATCAGAAATTGAATGATATGGAAGACTTCAAGTCTGCGCTGGCTGGCATGCGGTCTTCTCTCGATAATCTGGAGGCCCTCGCCGAGGAAGTCGGGCGCTCGCCGGAAGGTGCCCAACTCACCCGGCCTTTTCTCTCAGAAACCCTCAGTGCCGTAATGGAATTCGTCGACGATCCTACACCCAGAGACCTGGAACGAATCCAAGGCAAACTGGATGAAATGAACGTTCTTCTGGCCGCCCAGCCGGAAGTAGACGGCACGACACCACTGCACCTTTTTGCCGCCCGCACCAAAGACGTCGTCGACTACAGGACCCGCTCGTCTGAACTGTTGCAGGCCATCGCGGCGATTCCGGTGAGCAATACGGCAGCGGAGCTGAGTTATACCTACCAGTATCAGCACCAGCAACATCGACTTTGGAATTCTACCGCGTTGGCCATCCTGCTTGCGCTCGTGATCATTGCATTCGCCGTTCTCACCTATATGACCCTTCGGTATGCCCGTCGCCATGAAATCGCCGTAGAAGCGAAGCAAAAGTCACTCGACGTCGCATTAAAAGACGCGCGCGACCAAAGCGCCACCTTGCGCAGGGGGGAAGCGGATGGCGCGGTCATGCTGGCGGAAGAGCGCCTCGTCACCTTGCTTCGCAATACCTTTGAAATGGTTTCGATTATATCGCGGGAAGAAAATTACATCTTTCTTTCCCCGGCGGTTGAGCGCGTGCTGGGTCTGCCGCAAAAAGAATTAATCGGAAAGAGTGTCTATGAGGGTATCCATGGCGATGACATCATTCGCGTGAAGGACTATTTCGCCCAGGCACAGAAAGAGCTTCAGACGGAGCAAACAATTTCATACCGACTGATGGACGCCTTTGGCAAGTGGCACGTAGTAGAAACTTTTGCGTCCAACCAATACACAAACCCCGCTATCCGGGGCATGGTTCTCAATACACGTCGACTGGATGTGGTGGCGGACGACTAGGATGTCCGCACGCAAATTGAGTAGAGCATGGTATAGTTTAGCTGGCAGTTTGATATCGACCGCACCGCTTATGAAAAGAATCCGCTATGGCAACTAAAGTAGATCCCACCAAACCCGTGGGAAAGGGCGACTATGTCGTTCAAGATGACGATTGCATGTCGTCCATATCCGAGGATTCAGGCCACTTCTGGGATACACTCTGGAACCTGGCGGAGAATGCTGCCCTTAAAGAAACGCGTAAAGACCCCAATGTGCTCATGCCGGGAGATAAAGTTACCATTCCTCCCATTACGCCCAAACAAGTTTCCAAGGCCACGGGAAGTACGTACCAATTTCGCCGTAAAGGGGTACCCGCCAAGCTGCATTTACGCATCTTGAAGCAGGGTGAACCCCGGGCTAACGAGTCTTATCGCGTGGACATCGACGGAAAACTCACCAAGGGGGTTACCGATGCAGATGGCGTCGTGGATATCTACATTCCCTGTAAGGCGAAAAAGGGCAAGCTCTGGGTCGGCCCGCCGGAAGATGAGAAAATGTATACCCTCCAGCTCGGCAAGACCATGCCGGTGGAGCGCATCCTGGGGGTGAAGCAGCGGCTGAAGAATATCGGTTACCGCTGCGGTTCCCTGGATGATGAAATTACCGATGCCTATCGAAACGGCCTCCGCAACTTTCAGAAAGACTACGAACTTCCCGGAACTGGCGAGGCAGACGACGCCACGCGCCAGAAACTTGTTGACGTACACCGTTCCTGAACCACTGAGTAAAGCGACCTCACATAATGAGTAATGGCCCGACAAGCACTGAACCTGATGAAACGCTCCCGACGACCGACGCCAGGGACGACGATGGCCTCTTCGACCTGACGGAACCGTTGGCTCCAGAGGAATTGTTTCAAGAACGTCTCATTGACGGCGAGATCGATATCGATGAGGTTCGCGACGACGACGATCTCCCTGGTCCCGAAGAGCAGGGCACGACCCAAACCGTAGCGCGCGCCACGGGAGATGAAAGCAACACAGCATCCACACTGGACGAGCCCCTGCCTCCGCTCCCCATCATCGATGTCCATTGCCATATCCATGGCAATAGTTTATCCAGAAGCAAGAAGTCGGTGAAGAGTTTCAAGCAGCATGGCATCTTCAACAGCAATGATTTGAGCACGGAGAAGAAGCGCAAGGCCTATCAGAAGGCGGTGAAGGAATATCGCGAGAAAGACGTGAACTATCATGGCCAGGGCGCCACCCTGAATTTCGGGCACTGGAATTTCGGTGATGACCCATGGGTCGCGAAGAAGATCATGCAGTTGACACAGCGCTTTCAGAATGAAACCGACCGCTTCGACATTGGCCATCCCGTCGCGATAACCCCGATGCTCCTGGATTTCGGCTATACCCCCCTGGGCACATCGGCGGCCAGCAAGGGTGCCAAGTTCAAGAGCTCAGGCAATAGTATGAAAGAGTCGAAGGCACGGACGGAAGAAGAAGCCGACACGGGCATTTTTTACTTTTCGAAAAGCGCTACCACCGAGAAGAGCCACCGATTTTTCACCCGTGACAAGAGCATGTTTGAACATCAGATCGAAATGCTCCATCTCATCGCCAATCTCTGGCCCGGGCGTATTTTCCCCTTCTGCCCCTATGACCCCCGGCGCCCGGATTGCCTCGACCATGTAAAAAAGGCGATGGACACACAAGGCTTTGTGGGCGTAAAGCTTTACGCCCGGTGTGGCTGGATGCCGTACAACAACGGGGCTCTGCACGGGCCCACTGTCGGTGCTACGCTGGACGCGCGCCTGGACGAGTTCTACACCTACGTCACAGCCAACGACATCCCCATCTTGAACCACACCAGCCCGACGGGCCACCCCCCCGATGGCGCCTTGGTATTTCCCTGGCGTATGACGACCGACGCCAACGACACGGATCGGAGCGAGGCCTCGACGCTCTCACCCATGGCCTACCCCCCCACGAACTGGACCAAGCCCGAAAGCTTTGTCCGGGGCCGCTCGAAGCTACAGAAGTCCATCGATAAGATGACCTACGAATTGAACAGTTTCGGCTATTACTGCCTCTACGACCAGCTGACCACCTCCCCCTATAGCTGGGAGCCGGTTTTGACCAAGTATCCCAAGCTGCGCCTTTGCTTCGCTCACTTCGGATCGAAACTCGGGATCTATGCACACCCGCGTTATAAGAACAACAGCTCCGAGATCGTGAATGATTGTGAAACGCTGTTGGTGAAGAATCCCATGGTTGCGGGCGCCACCGGCCACCGCAAGTTTCGGGATTATTTCAAGAAGGGGGCCGTACTCCATCGTGATAACGATGACCACGCGGAGGGAGCCGCAGCGGCCCTGCTTGCCCAGGGCAAGCCCTGGGGCGACTGGGTCACCACGTGGGAACAGACCTATCCCGACGACTGGTCATCCAGAATCACCAAGTTGGTCACCCAATATGAGAATGTCTACGCCGACATTTCCTTCATCACCGGAAGCGGAAAGGCCATCGCCGACATTATCAGCCCCGTCTTCGAGGATGCCCTTTACCAACGTGCGGACGGAAAGCGTCTCTTTGACAAGTGTATGATAGGCACCGACTGGTACATGACGGAGATCTCCGGATTGAGCCCCTGTGACTTCTGGCGACTCGTTCAGAAATCGTGCAAGATGGACCCGGCGCTTTTCAAGGACCTCCCCTCCGATGAAAAGCACATGCGCCTGAAAGTATGGGAATACTGGTCATCAAAGAACGCCTTCCGCTACCTTAATATCAAACCCCGTCTTAGCGGAGCTGGCATGGAAAAACTGGTCACGGCCTATGGCTGCGCGAAGAATGAATTGCCCAGTTGGTGGAAAACCCTGGAGAAATTCTACGATGAACCGGAAAAAATTAAGCCACCTGATCCCGATGACGACGTCGTCATGTCGAAAAACCCGCTCATTGAGGACCAGAGCATGTTGCTTTAACCTAGCTTCGATGTTGTGCTCAGGTCATGAAACCTGCCGCGCGCGAACGTAGAAAACGTATCGCTACCGCGTGAATTGGGTTACGCGCCTCACGGACACCGGACTACAGCGGCCTTAGTCGCCGCCATTACAAGGGTAGCCACGATAGAGCCCATGGTGCTGGATGGCCCGATGTATACCCAATCCTTCGAGGCGTACATCGCGAAAGGCCTCATTCCTGAACTACCCGCAACCTCGATCATAGGGATGGAGAATCGCTCTGCACACAAAGCACCAACAATCCAGAATTGGTGTGACGATGCCGGAATCGAACGGCGCTACCTGCCTCTCTGCAGCCCAGACATTAATTCCATAGAATTAGTGTGGCCAAGGCGAAAAACTTCCTGCGAGCAGTAAAGGCCCGAACCCAAGAGCAACTCTACGACGCTATCGCCCATTCCCTGGAACAAATAACCCCAAAAGACATTCAAGGTTTTTTTAGGCACTGTAACGTATGTATAAAAACTTAAAATTCTCTAGCCCTGAAAATCAAATGTGAGGCGTATGGGTGACACCGGTCTGATGGACCGTTAAGGCACCCAATGCCGCCAAATTGTCCACGGGCTTCCAGGGATTGTCCCCGTGCTGTGTCAGTCGTTGGTCGCGGACACACAATTCACCGTCGTCGTCTACCATGAACAAGAGATCTTCGACGCGAATGGTCTTATTCGCACCACAAAGACCGATGGACGCCGTTTCGAAGGTGTCCATCTCCTCATCTTTGACGCCGAAGTTTTCCCGAAGCAATTTACGCGTTGTACGAATTTTGTTTTGGAGAATTTCTCGCTGACGTTCTTCCCAGGCTTCTTTTGCTCGCTGTCGCAGCCCCATGGGCTACACCTCCTCGCTTCTACTCATTCTGGTTCCACTTCGATTGAAGTTCAATCACAATTATACCCGTCGGCGGGCATGCGGGGCCATTCTCTGACACGATAACCGGCCTACGGTATGAGTCGCGGGGCAGCCAATCCGGCTTCTTCATCCGATTTTGGGGTGGGTTGCACCGTTGAGGGCACAAAGCGTGTGGAAGCCCCCCGGCTGCTGTTTCCCGCAAGATCGGTGGCGACCCCTCCGTCCAGCCGGAGTTCTACCCGACCTTTTCCAGAGGGTGTTATCAAGAATCGGTAGTGCGTATCCCCATCGGTGCCAGAAGTACGCACCCTATGGCCTCCAGACACCTTCACGGCGCTATCTTCGAAACCATACACGGGCTCGGAAAAGATTATGTCCACCGGAATCGCCCCCGTGTCGGTACGATACAAAAGCACATCAAATCGGGGGCTTGGGCGGCTACGGTCTATTTCCCGAATCAACACCTCCGACGGGCTGTTTAAGTTACCGATTACGTCTCTGGCGACACCCGCCGGGATCGACACCTGGACGAGACCCTCAGAGGGCTTCACGTCGAAGAGATAGTTCAGCCCATCCTCACGGCCGGTGAAATTCAACAGGGACCCGCCGCGCACGAGCACATCGGACTTTTCAAAATCGTATACCGGCTCGTTAAATACCGCATGGACACGCATGACCCAGCTGTTGCTCTCCCGGGGGGTCTCAAAGGCCTCCAGGGCCACTTCCGGGCCCGTGCTGTCGATGATAAGCGAAAAGACCGGAGAGGCCACGTTGCCGTTCCCTACGGCGTCGACGACCGCATCTTCGGGCACGGTTAATGCCGTCGTCCCGTCGGACTTGGGCGTCACGACGAAATGATACTGGGTATCACCATCGTTGCCCCCTACCCGGGCCAGGGTGGCATTCTCAACGGACAGGGCATCGTCGCGCAAACCGTAGACCGGCTCGGAAAATACGAGCGCTATGGCCATCCGGGCATCATTCATGACGCCTTCCTGGTCGCTCTTTATGATGCACTGGGGACGCGTAGCATCGAGATGGACCACCCCATCATCGCTGTTCGATTCGAAGTTTACATTGCCAAAGGTGTCTGCCGTCAATTCCGCCGGTATGGCCAGGGCGATGGTGCCATCTTCCTCAACGGATCGCACGGTCAGCCGATAGTTCGCCTTCTCTCCTGTGGTCTCATAGTGGAGGCCTGCGGCCGTACCAGTGAACACGACACCGCCCACATTGATGCCGATTGGAAAATCTACGACGGGTTGGTCGAAGACGATGTCCAGAACGATGGGCAACGCGTTGGTATGCAGCGGTTGGCCTTCCGAACGACGGACGACAACATGAGGACGGCTGAACTGGTTCAGGATACTGGGATTGGCGAGCCGCTGGTCGCCCGCCAAGGCGGGCGACTGGGTCATCTTAACTTCGGTCAGCGTCAGCGACGGCCCCGAGGATTCGCCCGTTGTGTCACCGGTGATGGGCTCGTTTTTTTTTTACTCTTTACCGCTTCATAGCCACCACCTTCGGTTACCGAATAGGCGTTGGAAACGGGATCCTGATTCAATTTGGGCGGCTCGGTGCCCACAATGGCATTGCCACCTGGCGGGGTGGGTCCTGCTGTTGCCGGTCGCGGTGTGTCGAACGTGACTTCTGTCGTGTAGAGGGGGCGCTCGGGTGCCGGCACTACGGGCGGATTACGCTTTACGGTCGCAGGCTCCACAACCGGTACCTGCGGTGCTACGGGCCGTGCGGTCTCCACCGGTACCACGGGTGATGGGGGCTTGGGAATTTCCACCGGTGGCGGCGTCATCACCGGCATCTGTGCAGGCGCATAGGCACGGTCAGACGGTGAATAGCCCGAAACGGGGCGTTCTGCGGGTCGGGGCGCCTGATAAATGGTCTCGGCACGTTGCCCCCCTGCGGGCGAATAGAGCCGCGTCCGTGTGACCTGCGGAGGTACCGTCGAAGGCGCGGGCTCTGCCGCGTAGGTTTCGGGGGCGTCTGCGGGCAGGGCGGGCGCGTAGATGTAGTCGTCATCGCTACCCAGTGCGGCAGACGGTGAAACGGGGGCCGGTGCCATGGGCGCAGGTGCATAGGGGGGCGCGACGCCCGTGGCCGGAGCCGGGGCGCTGTTTACCTGCTTAATCTTCTCGCTGACCCGATCCATGGTGGCATTGGTCTGTACCGGTTCCACGGCAGCCACGTCCCGCTGCAGCGGTAAGAGAGGCGCTTCGGGATAGACCTGACCTTCGGTGCTCTCGTCATCGGGGAAGGCACCGCCCAGATCACGTGGACTCCGACGAAGGTGGGGCCAATTGGAGGGCGAGGGCCATGCCTTCAGATCTGGGATCTCTTTGTTAAACTTGAAACCAAGCCAATAGAAGTATTCGCTATCCTTGTGCTCGGCGTTGTCTACCACACGGAAAGGCACGGCACAGGTGACCTTGTCATCCAGGACCACGGAATCTCCCATGTGGAGCACCACGAGGGGAAGCCAGTCCATTTCCAATCCGGCCACCCCACTCGGGCGGGCAAAGGAATTGACACCAGGGTTCAAATCTTCCGACGTGTAGTAGAAGTGGATGGCGAGTTGGCTGGCATCGGGTGCCATGGGATAGGTCTTGCCTTCATGGCCGACGACGTAAGTCGTTGGCTCGGTGTTGAAGGCCGTTCCATTGATACGCATATAGCGGTAGACCCACGTAGCATCACCGAAGACCTTGCTGGTCGGGCGGGGTGCCGGGAAGCGTGGCGGCCGAATCGACTGGGTTTCACGAGGCAATACCACCAGTTCACAGGTAAGCGGCTCATCTCCTTCGATGAACTCCATGACCTTTACCAACTGGTCAAACCAGTCACGCTCATATTCGGTGCGCAACACTTTTCCACCCTGGAGGCGGTCGATCTCTTTGTCCACATCCGGCCAGCCGGTGCGGTCCCCGCCCATCATGGTGTCGGGGTTCTCTTCTTTCGGCCCTTGTTTGATATGGCGCACGAGTTCCAACGCTTCGTCAAAGCTTTCGGGCGACAGTGCCGGTGTAGCAATATCATTGATAAGCGGAAAGCCGCGATAGCGTGTGGCAAGATTGGTGAGATAGTAGCGGGAAAGGTGCTCACCCTCGTCGGCAAGCAAACGTACCGCCTGGGTGCACAAGCTGTTCCAGAAGCCGAAGTTGGCCTTATTTACGTTGTTATCCAGGAGGGAGAGATACGCTGCCTTGAAGTCCGAGGCCGACATGATCAGCACCTCGTTCATCACAACCCGATCTACGTTCTCAATCGCTTTCCAGGCATCGAGAACCCGTAGACATTCGGCGTCAAACTCTTCGGTAAGGCCTTTCATCTTCAAGGAAATATCGAGTTGGGCCTCCGTCTGACCCGGGTGGGTCGAAGGAACAATACCGATGGCGTAGAGTGCCGTCTCGAAGAGAATACGCAGCTTGTGGTTGACGTTGTACACCTCAAGCTGGTTGAGCTCGTTGTGAAACTCTTTCCACGTGGCAAACTGAACCATTTCCGTGTTTTGATCCACGGTACGGGTCCAGTAATTTACATATTCGGTCAGGTATTGCTTGAAGACCTGATCTTTTTCCTTGAAACTGCGCTTGAGCCGCTCCACATCCGGCAGGCTGTCTTTGCCCAGACGTTCCTGACGCAGGATGTCGTCCATATGGTCCCAGAGCGTTAGCAGATCGTAAACGACTTCGGTGTTGAAGCCATCGTCGAACTGGTGAATATCGCCGTCGGGCGTGAGGGGAATTTCCGGCCGCTCCAGCCACTGGGCCTCCACGCGGGAAGAAACCATGCGCGCAAAGTCACCCGTGGTGATGGGCAGGGCCTGCACGATCTGTTCTACGACTTTGTAACGCTGCTGACGATAGATGAGGTTAAGCATCTTGTCTGCCGCTTCCCGACCGCTATTGAAGCTGTCGGAATTGGTATCGAATCCAGAAATATCGCGAACGCTCTCGTCGAACGCCTTCTGAAGCTCTTCCAGGTCCAAGAGATAGTCGAAGGGGTCGTAGATATCTTCGCCAACTACGTATTCGGATGACTGGAGGAACCCGTATACGTGGGTGCGCAATTGGTACCGACGAAAATCCTGGTACTCCGTCATGTGGAGATATTCGTTATCTGCACGGAGCCCGTCGAAATCGGCAAGGTACTTAGCGACCTCGGTCTTAATCATTTCCTTGCTGGCGGCCAGATGGGCGGTGAGGGTCTGCTTCACATCTTCGATATGGTGCTTCGCCGTTTCGTCCGCTGGTTTTTCGAGCACATTGGCGAGTTCTTTTTCGAGTACGTAATACTGGCTCTCCATGTATTCCGTCACCTGTATACGACGGCTGTCACAAAGCTGAACTACGTCAACATCCCGATCCGCAAACAAGGTCACGAGAACATCGTCCAAGGCCTTTCGGCGCTCAGAGAGCTTGCCAACGTCGCGGTACCAGGACTCGAGAATGACATCAATCTGATGGACGCTATCGGGATCACCGCTGGCCAGGGCATTCTTCCATAGGAGTGATTCTGAATCGCGGAAGTCGGCAAGGGCGCTCAGCAAGGTACGCAGATCTTCAAAGGCGGCACCCTGTCGCGAGACGTAGTAATCCATCGCTTTCTTGAACTGCTTGACGCCACTCTCGGTAGCGCCCTCCAGGCCTTCCCGGGCATTTTCGTCGATGAAGGCTTCTGGCGGCCAAGTGACGCCGGGGGTATCGTGATAAATATCCCGTACGTAGTTATTATATTTCTGCACGTGCTCTGAGTAGACACTCAAATCGTCCAGCACGTACTTAAAGAAGCTATCCAGTTGTACTTTGCGCTCCTGGGTACCCAGTTTGGGACCGGCTTTTGCACCGAACGCCTCAATGCGCAACAACTGGCCGAGAGCGTTGGTGCCGGTCTCGGTCCAGAGCTCTTCTTCCGAAAGGATGCGTTTTTCGGTGGCCACGACGAGGGGGGCCACATAGCGATATTCAAAAATGCCGCGATAGGCCTCAACCATGTCGGACTTGAGCTTCCGATTGAACAAATCGATGGGGCGAAATATGAGGGGCGTTTCTACATCTTCAATCCAGCCCGTCTGAAGCAGTGCCGGAAGCTCATAGAGGTCAAGATTTTCTCCCCCCCGTCCAAAACCATCCGGGATGGCCACGCCATTGAGCACCACGGGCAGACCGCCATTGTAGGTGTAGGAACCCGCTTTTCGGGCGACAATATCATCGCCCTCGGGCAACCAGGACTGTACCGCCGACCAGTCATTGTGTTTGCCTTCCATTTCCTGCTGCCAACTGAGGGATACCCAGACCGTATAAACGGTAAAGACGGCAAGCAAAACGGCAGCAACCAGGATAAAACGGGCACGGGAGCGCTTTTTCTGATAGCGGGTATCGTGGTTCCAGGTTACGAGCCCACCCTCGCAAAAGACCTTGTTGTTAAGCGTCTCTTTTAAGAAATAGCTGTCTTCGGTGTGACGCAACTCTGCGGCCGGCAGCTCTTCGAGGGATTTGCCCAGGGCACGGGCCAGCGACGGGTCAAGTTCGGATTCGCGCTGAATGGCAGAGGTATAGTAGGTACCCCGGAGGAAGAAGGGGTCACAGTACCAGGAATTGGGCTCGAAGAGCCGTTCAAGATACAGGCCCAGTCGACTCGCGGCCGCCTTATAGCTGCGGGGAAATTCATAGAGGTGGTTCACCTGCACCCGACGCTTGTAGGCGAGACTCTTGGATTCGATGGAATATTGCAGCAAGGAATCGCGACGCTGACGCAGGCGGGCAAATATGCCGTCATTATCGGTGCGATAGCGCTCGGGGCTAAAGGGATCTTCCAGGTTTTCCGCGCTGGACCAACCGAAGATCTGATCCCGGCTTCCCTGTTCCGAGAGGTCAGAAAAATACTCCAGGAAACCACAGAGGCGATCCGCTTTGGTAACCAGGACAAAAACGGGCACCTGGGTACCCAGTGCACGGTGAATATTTTCGAAATGCTCAATGAGCCGTGCGGACTTTGAGTTGATGTCGTCGTCCGTGTCCGCCAGGAGTTGTTCGGCGGAGATGGTGAGAATGATGCCGTTGAGGGGGCTGGACGGACGAAAATCGGAAATATGTTTCAGCAACAATTTCCACGCAAGGGCTTCCGATTTACCACCCCGGCCGAAGAAATGGGCACCGGGGAGATCGAGCATGACCGAGCGGTTGGTAATCCACCAGTCGAGAATGTCGGTACCACCGACGCCCTGTTCGGTGTTGGTGAGACCGGCCGGAAAGCCGATACCACTGCGACGAATGGCTTCCGACTTACCGCACCCCTTCTCCCCCACCACCAGATACAGCGGTAACTTGTCGGCATCTTTACGAAAGCTGACGAGGTCAACGACGCCCTTATCAAACTTAATCTTGAGGGCCTGCCGGAATTCCTCATCGGAAATTTCCGGAATCTCTTCGACTTCGGGCTCGACCGAAACGGCCGCAGCTTTCCTGCGAAGGCGCCACGGACGTACAAATCGGTAGTATAGGTAAGCAGCCCCACCGGCAAGAATAAGCAGCGTCAGCCCTATCAATACCCAAGGACCAACGAAATCTGCTAAAAAGTACCACCCGGCAGCGATCGATCCGAAGATGATCATGACCGGCATCAGCATAATTTTGAGGTTGCCGACCTGAGAGAAGATCTCTAATAGTTTTTGTAGGGGACCCAAGCGGTATTACTCCTCGTTCACGGCGGCAGGGTTCACCACCGGGGCGGCTCCAGCATCGGTGGTCTTTTTGGGGCGAATGGCTCGAACATAAAAAAGCGCGCCACTGCCATTGAGTATAAGTATCGTTGCGATCCAGATCACCGAGAGTTCCACATGTTGACTCAACGTCCCCCAGAAACCGCCGATCACGGCAAGCATGAATACGACAGGGACCAGCATGATCTTGAGGTCGCCTACCTTCGAGAAGAGCTCGTATACCTTTTGTAAAGCGCCCAAGCGTTCTTACTCCTTCTCTGCCGCAACAGGATTAATAATCCATGCGGTTCCGGTCCTGGTGATTTGCTGAATGTCTTTCAGCGTGCTTCGAAAGGCACCGGAGCTGTAGTAATAAAGATAGATATTGGCCGAAAACACGATAAGGAGCAATGCGGCCATGGTCAATCGAACATACTTGAAGCGTTTCAGCGTCCGAAAGGGCAAGGGCTTCTCTTCAATATGCTCGTAGGCCGTGGGCGTCAGCTGGGCCGACAACTCATACCGCTCACCGAAGACTTTATTGTCGATATCGGTGTGCTTTTGGCGTATGTATTTCCAATCATCGGCATAACACCCGGTGAACCCCAATCGCAGGCATTCGCGGAAAACCGTCAATTGCTGCAGGGCCACTTCGGTGTTCTGGGCCAGGGTCTGTTCCAGTAGATCGAAGAACTGCTCGTCACCGGCCAGCTCCTGCTCATCGAAAGCCAGTTCCACCCAGACATTGGCGATATTCAGGTCGCTTTCTTTAATCATGAAATCGACATAGAAAATGAGCGCGAGATTGATATTGCGATCGTATTGGTAGGCGAGGGCCGGGTGGGCCTCTGCCTTAATACGCATATCGGCGAATATACCCACTATTTCCCGGCGCACCTGCTCCACCTCAAACTCGGTGTTGTGCTCCGCCGCCCGGGTGAGACACCCGACGTAGAGGAAAAGGGGTTCCGTTAACTCGACCAGGGTCATAGCCTACTCTCCCACGTCGGTGTAGGTGGTGTAGAGGGTAAATTTGTAGTCTACCGGTTCAGAGACGGTAAATCGGATTGCCATGGAGTTTTCCACGATGATACGCCGCCAAAGGGCCCGGTTGTCGTCTTGTTCGATGCGGAAATAGTGCAATCCCGGCTGGGCGGGCAAATCGAGAGGAACTTCCCGTTCTTCCCGCAGGGTCAGGCCGCGAACACGCTGATGAATATTGCTGCGGGCCATGGCCTTGAAGCGATCCTGGGCTTCCACCAACTTGACGAGGGTCCGGGGATCTTCGTCGGTCTCGACGGCCAGGTAACACACAGAGGCCTCGCTGAGATCCACCGCATTGAGGTCGGCAATGAAGAATTCGTCTTCTTCCCGAAATTCGACACGACGGAATTTCTGGTTGGCGATAAGCTGAAGCAATTCCCGTATTTTGTCACTGAGCTCGCCGAAAATTAAGGCGGGCCGGTCGTGATCGTAGTGGGTCACTTCCATCGCGTCGTAACCGGGCACCAAGGTAGCCAATTCACCCAGCAAGTCACGCAAGGTGAGGTACATGTCGAAGGGCGTCACGCCCGGAACGCGGATCAGGGACGACAAGCGCCCGCTGAACTTATTCAGGGTCTGGAGAAAGAAAATATGCTCGGACTGAAATTTGGCGTCACGGGCCGATTCGCCCCGTGTACCTCCCCTGGAGACACGGGTGACGAGATCACGTCGATTCGCGTCTACCTGGTTGGACAGGTCACGAATTTTCGCCAGAAGATGGGCGTAGCCGTGAATCAGCAGGCACGGGGGTATGAAGTGTGGGTCGAGGCTCGGTAAGCCCGCACTGTCCGCCGTAGACCGCGTAATTCGGACGAGGGGCAGCACTTCGAGACCACCGATGTCGTCGGTGCTCAGTAAAAGGCGTGCATTGAGGCGACGGACCAGCATCGGGTGGGAATGCACCCCCGTGTTTTCGTCAGGACGCTCAATTTCATCAAGCTTGTAAATACGACGACTGCGCCATCCATCCGCATTGTCGCTGGCAACCACATTGGCACCATTGGGGTCCCACAAGGGAACGCCAATCATGACGGTAACCGATTCGGCACCGGAGTCGAAGGCGTTCTGGAGGTTCAACGGGGGCAAATCGGCGCTGGAAGGGTATTCAACTTCCTGACCACTGGGCATAACCACCCGCAGATGTTTAAATTGAATCAGCATATTGCGCAACGCATCGTCGGACAGGTCAGATTCGATGACCCCATAGCCATAAACAAAGCCCAAACGGCGCTCTGCACGGATCTGGGTGATGATATTCTGTTGCATCTGCTGCATGTGGTGGGGCTGTAAAAAAAGCCCTTCATGCCAATGAATATGCTGCGTCATCGCTATCTTTCTCTATATTCGCGCCGAATGTCGCCCCAAGGGCGTACCAGCCAGCCATTTCCCGTGCCGTTTAGTCCGCGTCCACCTATTGGCGACGCTGCGTCGTCTCGCTCACCACACCACTCGGCAGAATCAGTATTTTGAGCGTCTTGGTCCGTGGTGTAAAAAAGCCATTGGGCCACAATTTCCGGTCCAAGGGCAAGGCGAGGACCGATCGGGTTTGAACAAGCTCGGGATTCTCGCCCGGTCGCTCGGGTATGTTGGCTATAATGAAGAGTGTCTTTGCACCCTTACGTTTCCATTCTTTCCAGTAGTGACTTCGCTTTGAAAGCTTCTTGGGGGCCTGATCCTGATTGGTGAAGCGAGAGCTGAAGGCCCCTACGCCGTCCCGATAAGGATTGTCTGTGTCGAAATATTCGCGGACTTTCAATGTCTTCAAGACGCCTTCTTCCGAGGCATTCGCAGCGAACACATCTACATCGAGCGACGGCAATTCCCCCGTGGCTGGATTTCTAAAAGAATCCACATCCATGGTAACGCGCACGTTATAGGCGTCCCGTTTCTTGGACGCGCAGCCACTCATGCCCCCAAACGTCATCACTGCGAATAGGCAGAAGCACAGCGGCCTCACCCATCCGTTCGCACAGATGGATGGATCTTTGGGCATGAAACGCCCGGTTGTTCGTGTTGTCATGCAAGCCCAGCGGTACAACGTGTTCTCCTTCACAAAAACCGACTTCGCTGTTTTGATGCACAGGGCACCGTATACACAGCTCGGAACTGGCTCTCCCAAGTTTGGATCGTTCCGAATGAATCAAAACAGAAGCCGACAATGCCCGACTTCTGGATCGTCACCCATGGTACACAGCGACCAATAGCGCATGTCAAGGTTTTTCTTCGATTTGGGCATTAATTATAGGTTTACTAAATTTCTTCCCACGCAGCCTGGTCCAACTCGGGAAAACTAATTTGGCAATTTCCTGAGGGGATTCCAATAAGTTTTGCTTTTCCATGAGCGTCCAGTGTGCCGCGGTCTACCGTCTTCCCATCGGGCAAAATGACTTCGTACGGCGTACCCGCAACGGGGCTGTCATCCATTCCCAAGAGTTCGATTTCGATCCAATCCACGGTTTTGGCCACGTTCGTCTCTTGGATTACCGCGAACTGCTCTGCCCGTAGCTCCTCCTCCGCCGCTTCTTCAGAAATCTCTTCGTCAGCTTCCGTTTTGGCCTTTTCCTGCTTCTTCTTCTGCTGCTCCGCCTTTTTTTCCTCGGCCTGCTGCTCATCGGCCGTGGGTGGCTTGTAGGGGCTCACTTTCTGGCTACCGTACTTGCCGGTCTTGGCTTCAAGCTGCTCTGCGCGCACTTCAGCCACTTCACCGGGGTCCGCTTCATCGGCCAACTCGGGGGCTACCGCTTCTGCAGGCTCTACTGCGGAGCCTGCTTCTCCATCTTTGGGATCGGGCATCGATCAATTCTCCCTTAATTTATGCTAACCGAGCCGCCCTTGAGGGTCAGGCTGGCATCACCGCTCACGGTAGCGTCGGCACCAGAGACCTCGACGGATGCCGATGATTCGATAGTGATTCCACCATCGCCGGTAAAATCGCCCGTTCCCGTGGCCGCAAACTCGATATTCCCGTCTGCGGTCAAGGCGATATCCCCACCGGCTTCCCCCGTGATATTGCCATCGGCCAGGAACTCAATGTCCCCCGTGGTGCCGATAGTAATCCCGCTGGATTCGATAGCGATGTAGGAGTCGCCGACCTTGATGGTGACGTTGGTGCCGGCTTCGATGACGATATTGTCGGCCTTCAGATAATAATCGGCAGTGACCTCTTCGGAGTGGTTGGCCTTGTATACCTGAATCACATCCCCCTCGACGGTATGACTGTGGCTGTCCGTGATTGAGATTGCTTCTTTGCCTTTAATTACCAGATTGTGATCACGCTCAATTTTTTCAACATGATCCCGACCGACGGTTTCATGTTTATCGTTGTCGACCTTTTCTTTCCGATCATTGATCACCTGGAGATGATGATCGTTTCCGACCCATTCGAACGAGTCGTTCAGGATACGCTTGTCGAAATTCTTCTGGCCGTGGACAAAGATTTGTTCTTCGTCTTTCTTATCCTGAAAGCGAACCTCGTTGAACCCACCACCACCGACGCTCGAATTGCTCTTCATGACCATCATGGTCTGGTTGTCGGGCAAGGCGTAGGGTGGCTTGTTGTCGGCGTTGTACAACGAGCCAACAATGATTGGACGGTCCGGATTTCCTTCAAGAAACTCGACCACCACTTCCTGTCCGATACGGGGCAGTATAACCGCCCCCCAACTCTTCCCCGCCCAATTCTGGGCCAGGCGTATAAAGCACGAGCTGTCCTGGTCACTGTTTCCATAGCGGTCCCAGTGAAACTGAACCCGGATCCGACCATATTCGTCGGTGTGTATCTCGTCGCCGCTCGGGCCGACCACCACGGCGGTCTGCGGTCCTTTTACGACGGGCCAGGGCGTCGTGCGCTGGCTACGAAACTGCTCGGTCTTCCGGATGGCCGTAAAATAACATTTAAACGGATCGAGCTTCTGATCCTGAACCGGTGACGCCGTGTAATCGTCCCCAACCACATTAATCGTGGTAGACGTGATGATGTAGTCGGTATTCTGGGAGCCCAGTGGGTAGCCCGTCATCGCGTAGAGCGCGCCACAGGCCGCCCCCCGGATGATGCACTCCGCCTTAAAGGTCTTGTAGTCGACCTGGTATTCCTCGGCGCGGTATTTGGCATAGGTGTTGGCGTCGCCTTCGGCCGTGTAGAGGCCGGGATAGTCATAGCGCTCAATAGAATCCGGAACGGTGTAGCCTCGGGGAACTTCCCCCTCCCCCGGCATCATGTTTTTGGGCGTTTCCAGATTGTAGTCGGAATAGTAAAACTTGGTGCCGTCAAACTGGCCCATCTCCACCCAGTAATAGATGCTATTCTGATCAATGGAGCCGGGATCTCGGGGATTGTACGCCATCTCCTCGAAGCCCGCCTGGGCCGCATGCAGGCTGCTGGCGTTGACAAGAATCAGCGTATGCTTGCCGTCTTCGTGACTGAAATAGTAATAGATACCTTCCTGCTCCATCAGACGGGAAATGAAGTCGAAGTAGGACTCCCGGTACATGACGCAAAATTCACGGGTTGGAAAGGTCGTGCTCCCGAGCTTGAATTCCACATCGGTGATGCCCTGATCCTTCAGAACATCTTTGATAATGGCTACGGCATCCATATTCTGGTAGATGCGGCAATCGGCGGTCCGTGTGAGGAACCAGAGGCTGGGCACGATGGTCGCCTGGTAGTAGGTGAGATCTTCCACTTCCTGGGTGCGCGAAAAACGGCTGATCACGCCATTGATAAATCGCGCGTCTGAGTCATCGTAGTTCATACGAATGGAGACGTTCTGGCCGATTATATCGTCGAAGGGAATATCGGTGTTTTCGCTACAGAGTTCGAGCTCATATTGAAAGATGCGCCCGAGCTCTTCTACGCCCGTCATGCGGCGAAATAACAACACATCCTTGCCCAGGGGCGTCTCTATGCTTACCCAGCGATTGTCTTGAGTTCTAGGCATCGTTCACCCACTTACGTTCACTATTTTCCAACCATGACACTGCCACTTGTACCAATCCTACCATATACATACGGGGACGGATTTACAACTGCCGAAACCAGGCAACCAGGGTGGTGCGGTCCATACGCAAATCCTCCGGATCGTGGTCAAAAAGCATCTCTTCCCGCTTCAGCCAGGTCGTCCAGCCCAACTGACCTTGCACCCCCAAACACGTCTGGGGCACTTCTTCCCGCTTGAGAATGAGACACACATCCCACTCGAGCTCTTCTCCGACATAATTGCGAACCCAGTCGACGAGGTGCTCCAGGTGATCCCCGGAGGGCAGCATGCTTAAAAAACGCTGCCAGTCCATCGCGCCAAGGCGAATACGAAATTTTTGTTGCCGGTCCCAGAATCGATTTCCGAGAATGACATTCTGTCCTACTTTTCCTGTGGTCCGACTCTCGCCGATCCGACAGCAACATTCAGGGGGCACGCTAATCCACTGGCCGATGAATTGCTCGATTGATGCGGGAACACCGAAGTATTCCCCAAGAATTGCGCAAAGCCCCTCGGCGTTTCGGGTCTGGTTGGCGAGCCACGCCGCGTAGTAGCGTTTGCCGTCGTCTCGAATGGAATCGCGCTCGACGAATGCCTCTGAACCGATACCAACCAGGCTCGACACATATTTTGAGAAGGAACCGTTGCGGGTACGTTCATAGGACGCTGGTGCCTGGCACTCTGCCCAGGCCCGATAGTAGAGCGAAATTATGCGAGACTGGAGAACATCCAGAAATTCCGGGTGCGCACGATCTTTATCATGAAGGAGACGCTCATAGAGTGACTCCGTGATGTTGAGGGGCATGGGGCCGCCGGGGCCCAGGAGCCCCATGAAGTTGACCTTCATTTTGGGCGGGGCGGTGCTCTCGGGGTTAACCTCGAACCGCTCGACAGGTGCCGACTCGAAAGTCAGGCCCAGATTCTGTCCAAACCGAACGACATCATCGTGGAGATGATACGAATAGCCGACGAACGCCTTGCCCGGCTCTTCGGCCTGCAGACGGCGTATGGCCTGAAAGAAATTTACCGTTTCGGGCTGATTGGCGAGACGGTTTTTTATACCAGCTTTCGCTGTCCCACTCTCGCTTGCCAACGTTTAATCTCTCCTTGTTCATCAGTTCGTATTACGGTTTCCGTGAAGGAATTCAGGGAAACATGCTTTGCAAAAAAACGTTCGAGGACCGCGCCCAGTAAAAAGGAATCGGCACCTTCGATGGATTCTTCTTCCATCGTCACCAGTATCTCAAGACCGCGGGCGAAGGCTATCTGGCCCGGGCCGTGAATGCGCCGCGTAATAGGGGCGCTTTCCACCTTCCGGAGACTGTTAATCTGCTTCCGTGTACCGGGATCGGCAACATTGCCGTACAGCCCAAGCAATTCCCGCAAGGCCGCGGCCGCGTCTCCTTCTTCCGTATCCATGAGGGAGAGGTAATTCAGCGACAGATGGTTGATGACCCGCCACGTATAGGGACCTTCGGCAAGGGAAGCGCGCGGCATGGTCGGGCCGGCCACGACGCGAACCCCTTCAATGGGCGCATTGGAATCCATCACGAAGTCGGAGTTCGTCGAGCCCGTTTGCATCAGCAACGGCAGATCGCGGTTGGTGCATAGGGTCCGCAGTGACAACTGGCGTATATCGGGGCGGTAAGGCGAGGCATTCGCATCCACGAGGGATACATAGACTTCGCTACCCGCATAGCCCGAACGGGCACCGTGGCTTAACTCGCGCTCGGAGAGGCGACGGGGCATACGGAACGTTGTAAAGTAGGCTCGGGCCTCCGCATCATACCCTTTGGCAGAGTAGAAGGGCTCGAACACCTGTTTGTCACCCATCTGGGTACCATAGCCAAGAATTTTCTCAACCTGATAGATCTCATAGTCAATGGGCCGGGTTCGGTCGCCGATGACGTGAAACCGGGAACGCGTATCGGATACTTCGACACGATCCGGCTCCATAGGAAACAGGTTGATCGCCGGCGTGCAATTCAGCACAAAGTTGGAAGCGCCGACTTCATTCTCGAGGCGAACATCCCCCTGCTTCAGCAGGATAAAGATATCCAGTTCCGTGCTGATTGCATTGGTGATGTACTTGTTCAATCCACCGATTTCAAAAAACATATAGCGCTGGGGAAAGGCAAAGTACTCGTGAAGCAGGCGGTAGCCCTGGAAAGAGCGCGAACCATAGGGCAACAGATACTCATCGTCACCAAAGCCCACCTGACGGATGCGCTCGCTGGACAACGTACGCTGCCAGGGAACGGTATCGCCGCCAGCGGGGCGCATAACCACCCCCACGCCATGAGAAAAGATGGCCTCATAGAGACGGGAGCCGACGTCACCGCCACCACGTATATAAACATTCAACCGGTTCAGGTCGATGTCACTGAAAAGCTGTCCACCCATCGTCTTCAGACGCAGGCGAATACCTGCAGCCATATCACGGCGCTCAGGCAATCCCAATGAATTAATTTCACGGGTATAGTATTGGGCCTCTACGAGCGAAACGGGCCACATGGTGACATCGTGCCCCGTTCGGAACTGGCAGGAATAATCGTCCCCGATACCACCGCCGCTGCGGAGTACCGAATTCTTGGGAATCACCACGCCCTGGTCAAGGGCGGGTTCTGAAAAATCGGGTTGAAACTGAACCATCGTCATGGCCGGCGTCGGACAGAGATAGTGGGGATAGATGGTCTCGACCAAGCTCTGGGTAAAACTCGGAAACTCGTCATCCAGCTTCATCCGCACGCGGGCGGTAAGAAAAGCGACACCTTCGAGCAATCGCTCAACATAGGGGTCGGCGCATTCGAAGGAATCCAGTCCGAGACGACCGGCGACTTTGGGGTTTTCTTTGGAGAAAACCTCGCCCACTTCGCGGAGGTACTGGAGTTCTTCATTGTAATATTCGAGGCGTCGGCGACTGGCAGACTTCTTATCCATTGCGCCACTCCTTTACTTTCACACTGGCATTGTGTAAATCGACGCTGGTCAGAAGGTACACCTGTTCCGAATAGGGTTTTGCCCACAACTCTGCCTGGATCTCAATCTCCAGGTTTTTCATGGCGTTTTCCCCGGGCACTTCATTCCGCGACACTTTGACCCGCAATGTTTTTCCATTCACCCGTGGCTCAAAGCGCTTGATACACTCGGTAATATTCTGCTCAACGACTGCGGGCTTGGCCCCCATATCCGCCATACCGAGTAAGTTGGACATGCCGTAATTGAGTACCGAATTCTGCACTTCTGTGAAGCCACGGTAATCTTCGACTGCCGGACGAATGCCGTAGGAGAGAAGATTCATGAGATCACGCTGGAACCCGGCGCGGTACTCCTGGAAACTCATCACTTGGGGACGGGGCGCTTCGAGGCGTTTCTCGGGCTGGTTGTCCGTCAGGCGATCCATGAGGGATGGTAGGTATCTAACGTACACAAAAAAAACCTTAGTGGGGGCCACAGCCAACGGGGAATTTCACCCACACACGCCGAAGGCGTCTGCATGCTTCAGGTCGTCCCAAGCTATCGACCCAAAACGCTCTCGTATGATGCCTTTGCACCCATCGGGTGCGAAGTAATCAATCGACACTGCTAAGATAGGCGACCGGGCCTGCATAGTGCAAGCCCGGACGCAAACAATCCTGAATACGTTGTGCGATCAGGTCTGACGGTTTGTGAGACGATTCCAGGTCGAGCTGAAGGTGTCGCCCATTTTACCGTCCGGCTTAACCATGGTGTATTCCCACTTAATCGTGGTGAACGCAATGGAGCCTTCTTCGGTGGGCAATTCGCCGTCGCTACCGCTGGTATTGATACTCGCGATAATGCTGTTGGTGAGGGTGATGCGGAAGTAAACTTCTGCTTTCTCCGTAGGACGAACAGCTTCGATCGTAATTGTAGGAATTACTTTCGCTGTCAGACAGTACTGAAAGAGCTGGACGCTGGAACGATCCATCGCCTTGCTGAAGGAAATCACTTCAAGCGTAGCGCCACCCGTGGAGAAACCGCCCGCAGCCGAAGGCGTACCACCACCCTCGATGTCGTGCGCCATTTCCTGGCCGAACTCGGTGATTTCCAACCAACCCTTGTGGCTTTCGTCTTCCGATTCACCGGTCACACCGTCAATTTTCAAGAAAAATGCATTAGCCATGCTAGGTATCTCCTTTTTCTACTCACTTTGGTTGCACGCCACGTTATCGGAATTCTACAACATTTCTCCGAAACGTGCTGACTTGTTCTAAATTTTTTTGTCCCCCGGGTTGCTCCGGGGGACACATTATCTTTCCACTAGCTATGAGCAGGAGAGTAACCCCGGCGAATTAACCCTTTTCCGTCGGCAGTTTCGATACCAAACGCAACGACGCTGACAGCCCTTCGAGCTGATAGTGGGGGCGGAGGTAGAATACAGCCGAATAGTACCCTGGATTGCCTTCTACGTCGGCCACGACCACCTCAGCGGCGGCCAGGGGACGACGTGCCTTGGCTTCGTTAGAAGCGTTGGCTGGATCGGGCTCTACATACTGGCGAATCCAGTTGTTGAGCCAGGTTTCCATATCCGCCCGTTCGGCGAAGGAACCTACTTTGTCGCGAACGATACACTTCAAGTAGTGCGCGAAACGACAGGTAGAGAACAGATAGGGCAGGCGAGCACTGAGATTGGCGTTCGCCGTCGCATCGGGATCTTCATATTCCTGAGGTTTCTGCAAGGACTGGGCACCGATAAAGACGGCGTAATCCGTATTCTTGAAGAAGGACAGGGGCATGAGACCCGCTTTGGCCAACTCGGCCTCGCGTCGGTCCGTTATGGCGATTTCCGTCGGGCAGG
>CAXBPH010000027.1:0-39739 GCA_963977445.1 uncultured bacterium
AAATTCGTGAAATCCACATCGTTGCAAGGCGCGGGGTAACCCAGGCCGCCTGCACGCCGCTGGAACTCAAGGAAATGAACGCTCTCGATGACTGCCGTCCGTTGGTCAATCCAGATGACCTGGTGCTGACACCCCTGAGTGAGGAAGAGCTTTCGGATCGGAATCGCAATCGGAACGTGGAGTTGCTGACGGAGTACGCGTCCGCCCCGTTTCGTGAGACCCGACGGTCCATGCATTTTCACTTTCTTCGCAGTCCCATCGACATTAAGGGCGATGGGCATGTGGCGTCCATACTGCTTGAGAAAAACCGCCTTGTTGGCACCGAGCCCTTCCAGCAATGGGCCGAGAGCACGGGTGAAGTTATTGATCTCCCCTGCAACCTCGTCTTCCGCAGCATCGGATACCGTGGAATCCCCATGCCCCATGTTCCTTTTGACGAGCGGAAGGGGATTATTCCCAACGAAGCGGGGCGGGTCGTGGAAAACGGAGCGGTCGTGCCCGGACTTTACGCTGTGGGATGGATAAAACGGGGACCATCGGGCATCATCGGCACCAACAAACCGGATAGCTACGAAACGTCTGATCGGCTCTTGGAAGATGTCGCAACGCTGGTGCCCTGTCCCAATCGGGATCCCGAGGGCATTGAGCGACTTCTCAAAGAGAAGCAGGTCACAACGATTTCATTGGTGGATTGGCATGCCATTGCTGCCGCTGAAATCGCCCGTGGCGAAGCCGTGGGTAAACCCCGAGAGCGCTTCACCCGTATTGACGAAATGTTGCGTGTCGTCGAAAACTGACCTATTGCATGTGGTAGAGCATGACATAGATGATAACGCCGGTAACGCTCACATACATCCATACCGGCCATAGCCAACGCACGATCTTCACGTGGCGGTCAAACTGCTGCCGCAGAGCAAACCAGACCGCAGCCAGAATGAAGGGCACCATAATTACGGCCAACGGCACGTGGGTCGCCAGAATGGTGTAGTAAAAGTACCGCAACGCGCCTTCACGCTCAAACTTTGTCATGGCACCGGCATTGTAGTGGTAGTAGAGATAACAGGCGAGAAAAACCGCTGAGCTGGCCAGAGCGGCACCCATGAACTTCTTGTGCAGCTCGGGATTTTTCTTTACCTTGATGGCCCACCATCCCCCAAGAAGCAACAGGGTAGCGCACCCATTGAGGAAGGCGTTAATCGGTGGTAAGTTTTCTACACCCATGACGTACTACTCCTTGATAAGTTGGTGAACAGCCGCCACCAAGGCGTCAATCTCTGCCTCATCGGTGCCCGTGTAATACCCACGGACCTGGCCTGATTTATCGACCAGACAGAACTTTGTGCTGTGAATAACCGGGTCGTCTATAGAGCCAACCTTGAAACCCTCAACGGCCAGGGCCTGTATTTCTTCCGGGGTGCCTGTCAGGAAATCCCAACGGGCCGGGTCGGCTCCAAACTTTGCCCCATAGGCCGAAAGCACGGCGGGCGTATCGGTTTCCGGGTCAACCGAAATGGAAACGAAGCGCACGTCCGAATAGAGTGCCAGTCGCTCGGCCAGGGCGGCCATACTCCGGGTCATCTCAGGGCACGGTCCCGCACAGGACGTAAAGATGAAGTCGGTAATCCACACGTTCCCCAGGAGGCTCTCCCGGTTGAGCGGCTCATCTTTGTCACTCTGTAAGGCGAAAGGCGGCAGCGGATAGAGTACCGGCAGTGCTTCCGATTCTCCCTGGGCTTTGGTGGCACCAGATAGGACGAAAAGCGCCATCAAGCTGGCATTGAGAAGTACGAAGAGGGATATTCCCGTAATCAGTAAGGCTTTGAAACTCATGTTTTCTACTCCGTAGAGACGCCACGGGAGCCTTGGGGGGAAGGCATCAATAAAAGTAGGCGTCGACGACGATGAACACCAAAATAAATACCCAATAGAAAAGCGAATAAAGAAAGACTGTTTTCGCCGCTTTGGTCGTCTTTTTTATGCGCCAGTTCACACATACGGCAACAAAAATCAGACCCAGCAAAAGGGCACCTACAAAATAAATGGTTCCGGACATTTGAACGAACGTAGGCCACAGGCTGATGGGCACCAGCAGAATCACCGTCGCCAGACTATGCCGAAAGGTGCTCTTGCCGTCGGGATCCACCACGGGCAGCATTTTGAAACCGCCCTTTTCGTAGTCTTCCCGATACATCCAGGCCAGCGCGTAAAAATGGGGATGCTGCCACAGAAAAAGAATAGCAAAGAGTATCCAGGCACCGGCATCAATCCGCCCAGTGGCAGCAGCCCAACCAATGACAGGAGGTATCGCACCCGGAATCGCACCCACGGGTGTATTGACCCAGGAGTAACGTTTCAATGGGGTATACACGGCCACATAGAGCACGGCGGTAAGAAAAACGAGGCCCGCCGTGAGACCATTGACGGTCAGGGCGAGGAGTACGGTGCCCGCAATGATTAATACCGGACCGAGAATCAACGCGGCGAGGGGAGGAACCGCGCCGGAGGGCAGGGGCCGGTTCCGGGTACGATCCATTCGGGCATCAACGTCGCGCTCGAAATAATGATTGAGAACAAATGCGCCGGCAGAGCCAAGGGCCGTACCCACGAGTGTAAGGGTAAGCAGACCCCAGCGCGTCACACCATCGCCGCCCAAGGCGAATCCAATCACCGTAGTCACCAGGACGAGACGTATGATCCCCGGTTTGGTAAGTTCCAGGTAGGATGCTGCTTTCGATTTAGTCATGGACTCCCCCACTATTCAGGAATGCCCGGGGTCAAATGACCCAGAACGCCCTTCGGCGGGTGAAGGGGCCGTCTCGGTGACCGTTACCGGCCAGGCGCGCAGGGCAAGAAGGGTGCTCAATCCCAATACACCGGCCCCGGTAACCACGTGCGCACTGGTGATATAGGGATGCTTCACGGTCCAGATGGTTACGGCACCGAGGGTCACTTGGAAAATAACAAGTAAACTCAGGTAGATCATAGTTCTCCATTGCTCGGGATGACTTTGTCGCCGACGGAACGCGCTCCAGGTTAGTCCGAAAATCAACAGGGACACCACCAGCGCACCACCCCGATGGGCAAGATGAATCGCGATTTGTCCGGCGGTCACATCGGGCAATATGGCACCGAGGCTGTCGGTATGGTCAAAACGCCAGCTATTTACCCAGGCAACCGTTTCTTCATCCACCGACGGAATTATTTTACCCGCAGTGGTCGGAAAATCGGGCACCGCGAGGCCGGATTCGGTATGCCGCATGAGCGCGCCCAAGAAAAGCTGGGTGTACACGGCAACGATCAGCACCAGGGCGCCCATCTTCAGGGCAGTACGTATTTCCGGGGCACCGTTCGCCGCCCGCTCTACCCGCCGGGCCCGTTCGCCCGAAAGGCCGTAGCAGATGATGATGGTAATAAGAAAAAAGGTCTGGGCCAATACGGCGTGAGCACTCGAAATGAGGACGGGAAGTTGATACCAGACCGTCATACCGCCCAGAAAGGCCTGCAGGAGTACCGTGAAAACAGCGCCGGCACCCAAGGCCACCATCCAGACCCGATCGTCTTTGAAATAAAGCAGGATTGCCAGGATAACGGTCAGAATTGCCACACCACCGGCAAAGAGCCGATGGAAATGCTCATGGAATATGCCGCCGGTCCATTTTGAGACCCCGAAAGTAACCGGATTCTCGCCATAGGTCAAGGGCCAATCGGGCACCGAAAGGCCGGCCTCGTGACTTTTTACCTGGCCGCCGAGAAAAATGAGGCAAAAAGTCGCCAGACAAAGCACCAGGGCTATGTTTCTCAGCCAACGAGGACTTGAGGTAGGTTGCGTATTTGTCGCGCCAGACATGCTACAAGTACCTTGTGAGTGGGTCATGGTTCACGTTGCGGCCCAAAAGAAGCAGGCCACCATGGATGGGGCAAATCGCTGCCCAAGGCATCCAGGAAAGGATAGGGGTAACTGGGGGCCTATCATAGCGCGAATCGACCTGACCGTGCAACGCGGAACCGCCAGTTCCCTTCGAATCCAGTTGCTCTGGTCGCAGGTCGCAAATTCGGCGACATACGACGGGGGGAGCCCGAAAGTCCTGTATTCGTGATGCAGGGCGGTTACGAATTTGACACGAAAACCTTGGAGGCGCTAGACTCCGGCCCCATGGTTCATATCAACCGCGAATCATGACTTCCCGACATCTCGTCTCTCTTGGTTTTTTCGCTCTACAATACTCCAAGGCCCAACGCCCATGATGTATCTGCCCGATTTACTCTCCCCACCCTTTATTCGTGTCCATATCGCCGCGAAGGACAAATGGTCTCTTCTCGACGAGCTTTCGTCTCTGTTGGCACTGGCCAAACCCGTAGCAAAAGGCGTGACGCTGGATAAGGACGCTATCCTGGATGCCGTGGTGGCCCGGGAGAACGAACGGACCTCGGCCCTCGGTCAGGGCTGTGCCCTCCCTCACGCCCGCATCGAAGGGCTGGAAAAGCCGGTAGCGTGCCTTGCTACCCTCACCCCTGGCATGGACTTTGATGCGGCAGACCACGAACCTGTCCGCATAATTTGCCTGTTGCTGGCCCCCTTAGAAGATCCTGCGGCGACGCTGAATATCATGGCGGAAGTCGCGGGCCTCATGTCGCAACAGAGTAACCGGGAAGCCGTGGAAGCGGCAGAAAACCCGGAGATGCTCTACGACTTCCTGAAGAGTATGGACCCCGATACGGGTCGTGTCTTGACGGCGCGAAACATTATGCGCAAGCCCTACTACACGGTTCATCCGGACACCCCCCTTTCGGAGGTGACCCGTCTGCTACAGTCCCACCACCTCGAGGCGACGAGCGTCATCGATCACGATGGGCACCTGGTCGGACAAATTTCCTGCGACTTGCTCTTCAGTTACGGGCTTCCCGATTTCTTCGGTCAGTTGAAGAGCGTGGCCTTTGTAAAGAAGTTTGACCCCTTTGAAAACTATTTCAAAGGATTGAAAGCGGGCCTCGCCGCAGACGTGATGAGCCAGGACTACGCAGCCATGCCGGAGGACGCGACCTTACTTGAAGTTATCTTTGAGTTGTCGGTTCGCCGTCACCCGAAAGTCTACGTGGTTCGTGATGGCAAACTTATTGGTGTAATCGATCGCATTGCGGTTCTCAACCGCGTTCTCAACTATTAGGCTCTCGGCATGATTCTCTCCCTCATTATTTTTCTGGCTGTGTATGTGCTCATTGCCTTTGAGCTCGTGGACAAGACGGCCGCCGCCCTGTTGGGCGCTTCTGCGGTTATCCTCCTTCACCTGGTCCCCTACGAGGTGGCTGTGGAAAGCGTGGATATGAATGTCCTGTTTCTCCTGATAGGCATGATGATTGTCATGAGTATCCTTTCAGAAACCGGATTTCTTGAATGGCTCGCCATTGCCATTGCCCAGCGGGCCAAGGGCAATGCGAAGAAAATCGTCATCGAGTTTCTCCTCGTAACCGCCGTATTGTCTGCTGTGTTGGATAACGTAACCACCGTTATTCTCATTGCTCCCATCACCATCCTCATTACTCAATTGCTGGAAGTGAAGACGGCACCCATTCTTGTCATGCTGGCCATATTCTCCAATATTGGCGGCACAGCGACCCTCATCGGCGATCCACCCAACATCATCATTGGCTCGGCAACGGCGCTGAGCTTCAACGATTTCATCACCAATCTGGGGCCCATTGTGGTGGTGATCACCATCCTTTGTCTCGGGCTAACCCGCATAAAGCTCGGTTCGTCCCTGGATACCACGGAAGAAGCGCGCCGCCGGGTTATGATGGCGGAACCGAGCCTGGCGATTCTCGATCACGGACTTCTCAAAAAGTGTCTGGCCGTGCTGGCGCTCATCCTGTTGGGATTCTTCACGAGCCGTCTCACCGGTTTCGAGCCCGGCATCGTGGCACTGGCCGGAGCCGTGCTCATGATGATCGTCTGTAAAATTGACGTTCATACGGCCCTTCACAAGGTCGAATGGGGCACCATACTCTTCTTCATCGGCCTGTTCATGCTCATCAGCTCCCTGGAGTACAATGGCCTCTTCGAAAAGTCGGGTGAGTTTCTTGTTGGTGCGACAAAGGGCAACTTGCTGGCCACGGCGCTGGTTATTCTTTGGACCGGCGCTATCGCCTCGGCCATCGTCGACAACATCCCCCTCGTGATTGCCATGCTGCCGCTGATTGGCACGATGATTCCGACCTTCGCATCCCAAATGGGCATCAGCGATGATCCCGAACTCGTTCACACAACCATCGCCGCCCCCCTCTACTGGGCCCTTGCGCTGGGGGCCTGCCTCGGCGGTAACGGAACCCTAATCGGTGCATCCGCCAACGTGGTCATTGCCCAGGTCGGCAAACGAAATAATTGCCCCATCAGCTTTATGGAATTTACCCGCGCTGGCTTTCCGGTGATGATTTTCACCTCCGCCATATCGAGTGTGTACCTGTACTTCCGGTATTTCTGAGCCGATTCCACCGGCAAGCGAACCACCAATACACAATGGACAAGTCTGTAAAGGACTTGTCCATTTTTTGTGCCCGGGCGAGTTCACCGGTGACCTCCCGGCGCCCCTACCAGCCCGTTACCCGAGCCCACTCGTCGGTAACCTTACCTGCCCCATCGATAACGTGGTATCGATCGTGACTGCCAATGGTATGGCAGACATGGTTGGGAAATACCCGCACCAATGTCCCAAGGGGGAAGTCATCGAAGGGAAATGGACGATCGCCATCGGCGCACTGGACAAAGCCGTGTTCCTGGTTCACATTGAAGACACCCAGCCCTTCAATGGGGCTTCCCGTTTCCTGATCGCGCAACAGGCCATAGGGCGCGTAAGGACCTGATGGCGGTCGGATTCCCGGGTCGTTGGAGAGGGCAAGGGCACCCGCGTCGATATAGGCGCGATTTTCCCGATGATTGTGGGCAATTACCCGTGCCAGGACGGTTACGGCAATATCGGTGTAGTCGCATACCTTCAGTTTGACCTGCATGAGATCCATAAAGACGTAGACGCCCGGACGTATCTCATTGACCCCTTCGAGAGACGTGCCAAAGGTACGTGTGGGGGTGGAGCCAATGCTGACCGTGGGGCATTTCCATCCCCCGGCACGAATGCGAACCGCTGCATCGACAGCCGATATGCGCTCCGCTTCGGCGGCAATCCGGGTGTCTTCGATAGCATCGGCAATATAGCCCTTACCACCAAAGGCCAAGGTTCCCCGCAATGTCAGTTTTGGTGCACCGTGCACAAGCCGAGCCGCCTCCAAAACCTCCCCATCCCCCGGCGCGAAACCGGTGCGGTGGGTCCCACTATCCATCTCAAGGAAAAGCTCCAGCGGCTGGGCCAGACAGTCTTGTGCCGACGCCAGTAATTGAGCGCCTGCCACACTATCGAGGACGGCCGACATACGAACGCCCTGCTCCTGAAGTTTACTGACGCGGGGTAATTTTGATGGCTCAATATTTACCGTATAGAGGATATCGGTAAAGCCATGGGCCGCGAAGTATTCTGCTTCCTTCAACGTGGCTACGGCAATGGCACCGCTGTGGGGCGCCGTGGCACGTTGGGCCACTTCGATACACTTGGCCGTCTTGCAATGGGGTCGCAGGTCAACACCGCCATCCAGAGCGCGCTGACTCATGCGCGTGAGATTGCGGTCCAACGCTTTTTCCTCCAAAATGAGGCATGGGGTGGACAGATGGTTCAAGTGTGATGGGTGCATGTATACCTCCTCGAAATAACGGCTGATGTATCCTGCCGTTGGCGCGGCAGCCCCGCCATGGTATCAAATATTTTCGGTGCACAGGCGCATTGTCTCTTCAGGCGTGCTTTCAACATGTGTTATGCTTTGCCTACGGGGATACTGAACGCCCCCTGACCTGCACGCATTTCGGTGGAACAACGATGAACCTTACGACACGCCCATTCCTCAAATCAGTTTCCGGTATCCTGTTGACCCTCATTGCGTTGCCCTTCAACCGGGCCAACGCGGAAAACACCGCAGTCATACCATTTCAGGGCGAAGGTGAAAACCGCATGACACGGCACGCCGCCATGAATGCCCGCGTACAGCAGGGGAACGTCGACTTGCTCTACATCGGCGATTCCATTGTGGAAAACTGGGAAGAGCCGGGCCTGGCCGTCTGGAATCACTACTACGCGCACCGGAACGCCGTGAATCTGGGCACGGGCGGCGACCGGACGGAACATGTGCTGTGGCGCCTTCAGCATGGAAATATTGAGGGAATATCGCCCAAACTCGCTATCGTCATGATTGGCCAGAACAATGGCACCCACAACACGGGGGACGAGATAGGGGCCGGTGTTACCGCCATCGTGGAATTGCTCCGGGAGAAGCTCCCAACGACGAAGTTACTACTCCTGGCTATCTTTCCCCGGCGGGAAAAACCAACCGAAGAGCGTGCCGTTCTGGCCCGTGCCAATGCAATCATCTCCGCTTTGGCAGACGACAAGAATATCTTTTATATGGACGTCAACCATCTTTTTCTTCGGGCCGATGGGTCCATACCGGCGTCCCTGCTACCCGACTTCGAACATCCCAACGCGGAAGGCCATCGCCTTTGGGCCGAAGCCATTGAACCCATGGTCGCCAAACTCATGGGCGACACCCCCGTCGCGCCCATGCCTTCTCTGGCAAAATAGACAATACAACCAGAAGTTACCCGGTGATTGGGAAGTATCGTCCACGCAAGGTTGTGCGAGCACGATCTCTCAGTTATCCAGCACTTCGCGAATTTTCTCGAGCATCTGCTTGGTACGGTAGGGCTTCTGGATGAAGGCCGTCTTAATTCCCATTTCGAAGCGGTCGTTAAGTCCATCTGGGGCATAGCCACTCATGAAGAGCACGCGCATATCCGGATGGAATGAGCGAATGGATTCACAGGCCTCGCGCCCCCCGAGACGGGGCATGACTACGTCAAACAGGAGCAGGTCAATATCGTTCTTGTGCTCTTTGAATAGTGCCAGTGCTTCCTCGCCATCTTCCGCTGAGAGGACGGTGAACCCGGCATTGTTCAAGACGACAATCAGTAAACTTCGCACGGCCTCATTATCTTCCGCAACCAGAATGGTTTCGGAACCTTGTGGTGCCGGGGCCGACACGTGTTTTTCTGTCGTACTTACTGCGTGGGCAACTCTCGGCAGGTATATGGCAAACTCCGATCCTGAGTCAGGTGTACTTTTGACAAGCATCGTACCACCATGTTGTTTTACGATGCCATACGCCATGGCCAACCCGAGACCGGTACCTTCACCAAGCTTTTTCGTGGTAAAGAATGGCTCGAAGACGTGAACCTGTTGCTCCTCCGTCATGCCAATGCCTGTATCGACCACGCACACGCGGACAAAGGGTCCTGGAGCAAACTCGGAATGGTTCGCGACGAAGTCCATATCGAGATCGACGTTTTCTGTAGCGAGTGTAAGGGTGCCACCGTCTGGCATGGCATCACGGGCGTTCAAGCTCAAGTTAAGAAGGACCTGCTCAAGCTGAACCGGATCGGCATGAACTGTTCCCAGTTCGTCGGCAGGTACGAAGTGGGTTCGAATATTTTCTGGAATGACCCGACTCAACATACCCGTAATTTCTTCGACGAGTGTGTTCAAGTTGAGGTATTTCGGTGCCATGACCTGCTGGCGGCTGTAGGCCAGCATCTGGCGGGTCAAGGAAGCAGCTCGGTCCGCGGCTTTGCGGACAGCCTGCAAGTGGTCCTGTTCCTGGGAACCATGGGTGGTGTTGGTCAGAAGAATTTCTGTGTGGGCCGTAACGACCTGCAATAAATTATTGAAATCATGGGCGATGCCACCAGCGAGTTGGCCGACCGCTTCCATTTTTTGCGCCTGTTGCAACTGGGTCTCGGCCTGATCGCGTTCTTCGATAAGCTGAATTAAATGATTACGTTCCCGCGCAATTTCCTCCAGATACTCCCCAGAAGTCTGAACACTTTTCTCAAGATTTTTAAGAAGTATGGAGAGAAATGAAATCGCCATGGCGGACAACAGGGACAGGCTAACCACATCGGGCAAACATTCAACGTGAAGAAATTTAAAAAAGGAACTATATTGCGTCGCGAGCGGTTGGCCCATTGCGAATATATACGAATACCCGCAAAGACTCGCGAGCGTAGTGACGGTCACAACGGTTGCCGCACCGGCGCCAATCAGAATGCACGAGAACATGATCGAGGCAAAGTAGAACAGACTACCCGAACTGTTCAATCCGTGATGATAAATCTCGAAGGAGCCCACAACGTATAGCACGAGGAGGGGTATGGTCGACCGCAAGAAATACGGAAGCAAACTGGGCAACAGGCAAAACAAAATCGCGGCGTAGCAGGAGACGTAGAACGTGGCAGCACCAAAGCGGCCGGCAGCGATATCATCAATAGCCACAATAGCCACAATAGGGGCACCGAGAAGCCCCCAGACAAGAAGCATTCTTTCCAGGACATAGAGACGAATGTCAGGTAAGCTCAGCGGCTCACTCAGCATCCCATAGATGCTGAAGAATTCCCGAATTTTCATGGCGTATGGGCCCACTGCACTACGTTGGTCATCGCATGGGAAGTCGAAAAAAACCGAAAAGCGGTCACACTTCGCATTCTCCGTTAAAAACAATTAATCACGTTCAGAGTATGGCACGTTCGTCTAAATGCATTCCAATCGTGTGCCGTTCCCATTTCGTCTAGCCGACGGGATGACCAATATCGCTTTCCTTTACTCGGTGGAGGCCACGTAGTCTTTGGCCTCAAACAGGCTCAAATCCTCTCGCTTGTAATAGCGAAAACGCCCTTCCTCTTCCGCGACGATGAGGTCGGCGTTTTGCGCCCCACGGAAGGGAGCCATGGCAGGACCGCAGGCGTGTTGCCCGAGAAAAATGGGTTCGCCTTTGTAGGCCACGAGCTTCGGGAAGGCAAATTTTGGTTCCCCATCGCTACCGGTATTGAGAAGTACGAGCACGGCCGAGCCTGGCAATCCCAACGATTGGGGCAGACCCGTTTCGGGGTGTGGCACGGAGCCGTGGCGCGGCGTCCCTACCAGAAGATCGGTCTTTCCATCGAGATCCCAATCCACCAGGGACAGTTTGAGCCGACCCGTACCGCCGCCACTCAAAAAGTTCGCGTAAATCGGTCCCCCGGTGTCGAGGAGGAGCTTGCCGCCCTCAAGGAGATTATAGGCATCCACCTGCCAGTAGAGATGAAACTGGTCATCACCGTCGAGAGCGACATAGGCCATGCGGCCGTCGAGTTTCGCGACGGCAGGCTGTACCCGCCAGGTGCCAAACATATCCAGACCTTCGTAATACAGGGGGTGTGCCGGGGCCAACTCGGGAGCCGTCGGCATGCCTCGATTCAGATAGACATGGTGCCGGGCCGTGCTATCGCTCATGACAATATCGGGCAGGCCGTCGTCATTCCAATCCACGACGGTTGGGCACGTATAACCCCAACGGGCTTCGCCGGGCCCCTGAATATCCAAACGATACCCCGGCTGCACGTGTATCATTTCCTCACCGGCATACAGGGGTGTTCCGGGTTGGAAAGCTGGTGCCTCGTTGCTGCCGGTGTTCTCAAAGTAGAGCACCAGGCCTTCGGAGTTTCCAGCGACCATATCGAGGAGCCCGTCGCCGTTCCAGTCGACAATATTGGGCACAGGCAGGGAACCACCATAAAGCCTGGCATCGGCTTCCAACACATAGACCGGATTGGTATAGACGGGCTGACCGGCCTCCGTAAATCCACCGGTAAATTGATAGAAATAGATGCCCCCTTCTCCCCCGACAAGGAGGTCATTTATCTGTCCGTCTCGATTGGGGTAGGCCATGGGACAGGGATAAATGGTGGGGTGTCGCTGTGCGATACCATCGGGCTGGGTGACGAGACCACGGGGTGCCCAATCCTCCCCCTCACGGTGGAAGAAGTGAAGGCCACCGAAGGCAGAGCCGGTGATAAGGGCGGGCGTGTCGGCCCCAAGCACCTGAACGGAGGCAATCTGATTAAAACCAGAGCGCACGTCGCGATCACGCAGGGATGCCCGAAGGGGCGCGCCGTGCTGCAGGGTACCATCAGCGGACACAACCACGGTGTACAGGGCCGAGTAGGGCAAGCCGCCGTGCCAGATGCCCGCACCGGTATAGGGTTGGTATTCGGGATTGCGGAAACCCAGGGGGGAAGTCTTGTAGGCCGTACCATCACCAATTCCCAGGTAAACCTGCCAATCCCCATCGGGTCGTTTCCAAAGCCCCACGCTACCGGCACCTCGGGGGAGCCCCTGGAGTTCAAGGCGGTGGGTCTCATTGAAACGCCAGGTCTCTCGATCGAGGGTCGTCCAAATCAGCGTCGTGCCGCTGAGCCACACCCCGGTGACGGTACCGTCTTCGGCGCTTAGAATCGTTCCGTAAGGCGGATAAGGCTTCTCGAAAGGATGGCCGATGGATTGGACCTTTTTGAAGACGGGGATACCCGCGTCATTGGTCGTAACCCAACGGTAGAGCCACAACCCGGGTTCCGTACCATATTTCGTGGTGGCTACAAACATATCGGGCTGTTCGCCACCAAAGAGATTGGCGTAGCCAAGGGGCACCGACATGACGGCGTGTGGTGCCAACGGGCCGACCTGGTCGACCGTACCCACAGGTATTTGGGCACCACTTTCCCACAGGGGTGCCGCCGCACTTATCACACTCCAGACCAAACTCAAGGCGACGCACGCAAACACGGCCCTGCTCTTCATAGAATTATTCACGTGACGCTTCCTTTCATCAGTACTTCGAAGTGGCAAACCTGCACGCCACAAGGATCCCTACTCAATCCATGGGAAGGCGGGAGAGATAACGAATCAGGAATCCCAGTAGAATCAGTATCGCACCTACGGCGACGCAGGCGACACCGCCAAAATAAATACCCACCGAGGTCTGCCCCTGCCCCCAGACATAACTGACAAGGGCGGTACCAAAACCAACTATCGCCAGTGCGCCACCAACGATCACATAATCCACCGGGGTCTTCTGTTCCGCCCCCTCATAGGGCTCATCCACCAAGGCGTGTAATTGTTCCGTCGTTTTCGGCCGATCCGGGTCTCGCTGGAGACGCTCCAGCATGGCCAACTTTATTCGGTGGGCCAACCAGACCCGCAAAAGATTTGCGATAATGGTATAGAGAAGAATTATGATACCCACGAAAAGAGGGGCAACTATCATTATTGTTTTCACGAACTGCCTCCCTGACCGCGTCGCGGTTCTAACCACAAAAATTGCGGTGATTCAGAATTGGATTCCCTTAGATCAACGATGCCGACCTACACCGGGGATTGTACGTGCCCGAAACCCCAACGTGCACCTTTCGGTCCAATCGTAATGGATATTATCCCATGAATTCGCTCTATCGCAGCCTCGGCTCGGCCCTTGCCATCGCAATCGCTATCCACTCCTTTACGGTCGGGGTGCTTTGTGATGTACTGCCCCGCGAAGCTACCCCCCCACTCCTTCAAACGGAGAAGACCCTCCGTTTCGAGGCCGGAAAATTTCTTCGCCTGGCCCATACCGATGGTTCGGTCGAAGTCCAGACCCATGACGGACCAGACTTTATCCTGCGTGCTGAAATTCGTGCCTATGGAAAGTCCGAGCTCCTCGCGGCAACGAAAGCCTACGTCGAAACTGTTTTCACCGGCACCACAGACGGCTCGGGCATCTGGGTCCAGACAGAGAGCGGCGAGCGGCCGGAGCCCATCGATTTGCGCATCGATTGTCGCCTGACCGTACCCCGGGAAACCAACCTTTCTGTCGAGGGGGCCAACGGCAACGTATTGATACGTGAGGGCTGCGGAGCCATCTTCATAACCGGAAATAACACGGACATCCGGGTAATACGACCCGGACGCTCGGTCCGAGCGGAAAGCACCAATGGACGTATTACCGTGGAACATGCGCCCGGAGAAACCGTCCTAAAGACAATAAACGGAAGCATTTACGCACAGATTGAGGGGGGGTACCTGGAGGCCAGCACGACCAATGGCAACGTGTCTGCCGTGTTACTGCATCCTACGGTCAAATCCTGCAACTTGACGTCGCTCAATGGAGGCATTACACTTTCTATAGCTGATTCGGTTGACGTGTCTCTCGACGCGGTCACCGAAAGTGGCGTAGCGAGCACCGAAGTGGCGCTTGATTATGCTCCAGGCTACCCCAAACGCCGCGCATTGGTAGGTACGCACGGCGCGGCGGGTACATCGGTTACCCTTCATTCTAAGAATGGTGACATCACCATCATCAGGAGCGGAACATGACACGGACTGCAGAAGCGACATTGAATGCAGGCAGCGCTATCGATGTCGCAACGCTGGCAACCGAGCCGACAGAACTGAGTGACCTTGAGCTGGTGCATCGCACGCAACGGGGCGACTCCGAGGCTTTTTCGGAGTTGGTCCGGCGACACCAACAGGTTACCTATAATCTGGCCTACCGTTTTATGCGTGATGCGACACAGGCCGAGGACATGGCGCAGGAAGCCTTCCTCAAAGCCTTTCGCCTCTTGAAGGGTTTTCGCGGGGACAGCAGTTTCAGCACGTGGCTCTATCGCGTAACCTCTAGCGTATGTCTCACTGAATTGGGTCGACGGAAACGGCGTGGAGAAGTAGAGCTCCAGCCTACGCACCACAAACAGGCGACCGTACAGCCCTCCTATTCCTTTGACATGCCCGAGCATATTCGACGTTGTGTCACCCAGCTTTCTGACCGCTATGCGGAAATCGTGACTTTATACTATCTGAAGGGTATTTCCTATGACGAAATCGCGGAAGCGATGGATATCCCCATGGGCACCCTGAAAACCTGGATGTTCCGAGCGCGCAAGCAGCTGCGGTCTATTGTTGAGACGGAGATTTTTTCGGATGGGCGATAGCCTTCCTACAGAAGCGGAATTGGACGAACTTATCGACGCGGCACTTCGTGACGAGCCGTTGTTACCCGCACCGCCCCACCTTCATCGAAAGATCGAGGAGCGGGTGATGTATGTGGCGTTACAGGAGCGGGAACGTGCCCGTTTTCGCCATACCCTGATTGGAGCAATTGGTGCTCTGTTTATCATTGTCACGGGTGCAGCCGTGGTAATTACGTTAACGCGGTTCAGCCTGCTCTATACCCACGGCGTTTCCGGCGGAAAAGGGTTAGTGGATTATTATTTGACCCTTTTCGATGTCTCCTGGTCGAGTCAGATCGGTGTTTATGCACTGTTCCTCATGGTCGGACTCAGCATCGCCTTTCTCTGGACAGGCCTGATGTTGTTACGGGGCCAGATGAGACTGCTGCCCGTCAACAGCGGCAACACCCGGCAGTCGAACGTTGAGTTGGACAGTCAACGGGCCCGCTGAATCACGGGGGCCCTCCCTGTCGTTTGGTTTTGTATGCTGGGGTCCTGACGCGCCGATGGCCGATCAGGCAATGAGAAAGGCAGTAAGTATCTCGTGAATCGCCATCGGGGAAAAAAGTCTACGTCCACCGTATCAATCATTCTTATGATCGCTTTTGCATTGGTTGCCCTGATCGGGGTCGCCATACTGCTGGCCCCTGAGCAAGAACCAGCACCGCCTGTTTCTGCCATGAATTATGAAGCCCGACCCGAAGGCGCAGATCACACGCCCCTGACCCTTGCGCCCTTCCGAGGCACGGGTAGCCCCGAAAACAACGACGGCGACGTTCCTGTCGATGTGCCGGTCGCGGAGCAACGCGAAGAAGATACGCACGAAGAGAGCGCCTTCGTCATCAAAGGAACGGTCCTCGACGGCGATACACAGAGCCCCGTCGAACACGTTCGGTTGCTGGTGAGTCGCATCCCCTCGGATAGCGAAGCAGATGCTTTTCGTGAAAAAGAGGCGGGCATCGTGGCGGAACAGGATTCGGCGGCCTTTTCGGAAGTTCTGGATGAACGGAAGCGCATATGGGCCGATGCGGGTGCCCAGAGCGACGCCCAGGGGCATTTCAGCATTGGCATAACCTACCCCGGTGACTACCAGATTACGGTGATACCCCAGGCCCACTTGAAGCAAGTGGTCGAGAAGAGTTTCGTCGGCGAATCCCGCCCCGAGTGGGATCTTCGTATCGAATTGGAGTCCGGGGCCATGATCGCAGGTCGCATTACGGATAGCTACGATCATGTGGGCATCGAAGGGCTTACGGTAAGCGCCTCCCTGAATGAGGAAATCCGAACCCGGGAAGCCCAGACGGACGTCGACGGCCAGTACACCATCAGCGGGCTAAGTCCCGGTGAATATAGTGTCATCGCAGCTATCGAGCGTACGGCCTATCGCGTTACGAAGGAGCTCCCGTTCAAGAAAGCAACCATCACGACCCCTGATCAGGTCATATCGAATGTGGATTTTCAACTCGATAAGGGCGGCGTGGTCTGGGGCTATATCACCACGCCCGACAAGGACCCTGTGGCCGCGAGTGTCATCCTCTGCACCTCCGACAGTGTGCTGTCCCAGGCCATCACGGCCATGGTTCGCAAGGCACCACCCCTCAGCACCAACAGCAAAAAGGAAGACGGGTACTATGAACTCCTGGGCGTTCCCCTGAACCAGCCCTGGCGACTCCACGTGACTGCCGATTCCAACGCCCCCCAGTTGGCCGATACCTTTGTCCTCACGAACCGACAAAAAGAAGCCCGCGTGGATGTGTTCATGTTTACCGGGACCAACGTTTATGGACAGGTCGTGGATAACAAAGGCAAGGGCGTGCCCGACGCCCACGTACTGTGCATTCCCGGCTTCGGACAGATCCTCTCCCCCCTGGACAGCCCCCAGGTGGTGCGGGAAACCAACAGCGACAACGAAGGCTATTTCGCGGTCGAGCAACTTCCAGCGGGCAGCTATCAGGTGCTGGCGCAGAAGGAAGGCTATAAGTTTGCCCTTCGTGGTGAACCCCTCCAATCGGACGGATATCGTGAAATTAAGAATTTCCGGGTGGTCCTCGAGAACATTGAAGCAGGCAAATACGCAGTCTTCGGCACGGTCCGAAGTGCCTCGGGCGATGGCCTGTCGGGAGCAAAAGTCACTCTCTCTGGCCTTGGCACGGAAAGCCTTCAGGGTGTTGGGCGGGATACGACAACGGAATCGGGCGGTAAATTCCGGCTCGAGGGCGTTGAAATCGGAAAGTATGTACTTCGTGCCGAAATGGACGGATATAGCCCCAAAACATTGCCCCAAGTGCTGCTGGATCAGCCCAATACCATTATCATGCAAACCTCATCACAGGTCCGGGGGCGGGTCCTCGTCAAAGACACCAACACGGCCCCCGAAAATGGCTATACCGTGCGTGCAACCCGAGTTGACGGTGGTGACCAGGAAGACGGTGGATTCCTCTCCCTCATCACCAGTGAATCGGAATTTCAGCACAGCGAGCATTACAATGACCCCCAGGGCAATTACGCCCTCACCCTTTCCGAAGGCACCTGGCAAGTGGAAGGCAGCGCCACCGGGCTGACGCCAAAGCGCGTGAGCGTTACCCTTGCCGCTGGCGACGTGAAGGACGACGTCGATATCTATCTGACGCAGGATGGCGGCACCGTGAGTGGACACCTCCAGATGTCCGACGGCAAGAGCCCCCAGGGGGCCAATGTCTCCCTCCTGGAGGCGAGCAATATATCCCAGGCCCTCACCGACTTTGCCCAAGCGGGCGGCGAGCGCACCTCGCAGGTGGCCGAAGATGGATTCTTTAGCTTCGACCAATTGCCTGAAGGCACCTACTACGCCATTGCACGGCACCCCGCCTATCCCCAGGCCATGAGTGAAATCATAATGTTGGGCGCCGACAGCACGGTGGACGATGTGGTCATTCGCATGGGCCCCGGCGGCACATTGGAAGGCTTCGTCTACGAAGGCGGTGGCAGGATGGATCGTCACCGCAATCGCCAACGGCGCGCCCTACACGGGCACCAGCGACAACACGGGTGCCTATCGCATCGAAAATATTCCCGCAGGCAGTTTCAATGCCTTTGCATCCAACCCGATCAATGCCGTTGGTGGGGGCGGGGGCTCCGCCCAGGGCGACCCGATTACTATTGAAGACGGCATGGTCACCTACAAGAATTTTGGCGAAGTAGGTGGCATTACCATTCATGTGATCATCGCGGGCGGCGTGAGCAACGATATTATTCCCATCGATCTGGGAACTGTCGGTGGACTGATATCGCTCAGCCCCGCTGCTGCCGTGCCCAATGTGGGAAGCAATCTCGTTCGGTCTGAACTGCCCGAGGAATCCTACACGATTATCAGTGGCACCATAGACATTCCCGACGTGCCCATCGGCACCTGGCGCGTGGACTACTTCGCCGGACAGACCAACCCGGCAGGTACCTACAGCTGGCGTTCCTATGCGGAAGTAGACGTGACCGGCGAAGAACCGGATATCGATGTCACCCTATCCCGCTAGGAGTCTGACTCCTGGCACGACAAGAAACCAAAATTCGAACCACTACCGGTAAATACTCTAGAATCCACCGCTGAAACGAATTTGGGGCACTGGACGGTCACAATCTGTCGTCACGTACGCAGAGGGGAACCATGGCACTTATTGAATTGGACAACGTAGAGGTTCATTACGGAACCTTCAAGGCACTGGATGGCATCAGTTGCCAGATTGATGGTGGAGCGGTGGGTCTGCTCGGCCCCAACGGAGCGGGTAAGAGCACCTTGATGAAAACCCTGTTGGGTTTCAATCGGGCGAGCTCGGGTCAGGTCCGTATTCTGGGCCACGAGATGCCCCAGGCGGCCTTGCGCATTCGCCAGGAACTGGGTTACATGCCCGAACGCGAAGTCGTCAGTCCCAGTGTGAGCGCCGTATCTTTTCTCACCTACGTCGGCCGCCTCTTTGGCATGGTCCGCGTCGACGCCATGGAACGCACCCACGAACTGCTGAATTACGTGGGGCTCGGTGAAAGCCGTTATCGCAAGATGGAAACCTATTCCACGGGCATGCTCCAGCGCGTCAAATTGGCCCAGGCCCTGATCCACGACCCCCGGCTCCTGTTACTGGACGAACCAACCAATGGACTGGATCCGGAAGGCCGCCTTGAGATGCTTGAACTCATCGCGGACATCGGAAAAAAGCGCAATGTGACTGTCGTCCTCTCCTCCCACCTCCTGCCCGATGTGCAGCATGTCTGCGATCGCGTCATCATGGTTCAACATGGCAAGGTGGTCGAAGACAATACCATCGAAGCCCTCACGGCCCCCCGGGACAGCCAGTTTGTCGTACAGGTGCATGGTGGTCAGGATCAGTTCATCGCCCGTGTTGAAGAAGGTGGCGGTCAACGGATTCAACAGCGAGACGAGACCTTGTTGATTCAGCTCCCTGCGGGTGCAACGGTGGAATACCTGTTCCAGGCCGCCCGCGATTCTAAGACCCAGATTCGCCAGCTCGAGCCCGCAAAAAGTAGTCTGGCGGAAGTATTCTTGAAAGCCATGGCGCTCCCCAGGACGCCTTCCGGGGAGGATGCCGCCTGATGCCCATCTATACCCGAAGCTACCGAAACTACGAAGGCACCTTTCGACGTCGAAACCGCTGGTTACTCATCGTCGAGCAGGAGCTTCGCATCCTGGTGAAGAGCAAGATTTTCCAACTCCTGTGTTTCGGAGCCTTTCTGCATTGGCTTGCCCGTCTCTTACAGATAGTCGCCTACGACGTCATCATCCAGGACCCCAACCACGTGTTGGCCGTTGTGTTGCAGCAGGCGAAGTTCATCACGGTGAATGAGCAGACCTTTTTCGACTTTTTGCGCATTCAGGGCCCCCTCGTGTTCCTGACCTGCTTGTTCGCCGGTTCCGGGATGATCTGCAATGATTTCCGAAACAACCTGATGGAAGTGTATTTTTCCAAGCCCATCACCTGGCGGGACTATGCCCTGGGCAAGTCCCTTACCCTCATCGCTATCGGACTGTCCTTCACGGCGCTTCCCGCATTCTTGCTCGTCATTATTCATAATTTTCTGGCGCCGGGTTGGGAAACCCTCATGACAACACGCTGGTGGCCCGTAGAGATCTTCGCATTCTCGTTGATCCTGGTCGTCCCCATCGCCTTGGGTGTGCTGGCCTGCTCGTCCTTGCTTCAAAGTCAGAACTTCGCCGGCATTACGGCCTTCATGATACTGGTTGCCAATCTGGTCATGGCCGGACTTCTCGCAGGTTTTCTACAAAATGAAAATTATCTCCTGCTGAGCATTCCGGTTTCTCTGGACCGTATCGGCCAGGCCATATTTAATCAGCCTCGGATAGTATTTTCCCTGGGCTGGGGCTGGCCACTTGCCTTGGTGACGGGGCTATCGGTGATGTGCGTTGCGATAATAGGACGCGCCGTACGTCGTGCGGAGTGTGCGCCATGAGCACGATTATTTCCGCAAAAGGCGTTTCCAAGTGGTTTGGCGAAGTCGTCGCCCTCAACGATCTGAACGTAGAAATAGAAACCGGGGTCACCGGCCTTCTGGGGGCCAATGGTGCCGGAAAAAGCACCTTCATCAAACTCGCTCTGGGCCTCTACTATCCTTCCAGAGGTTCCATTTCGGTCTTTGGTAAGGCCCCGCGAAACGATATGAGCGTACTCCGGCGCATCGGCTACTGCCCGGAGCTGGACACCTTCTACGACAATATGACCGGCTATGAATATGTCTATTGGCTCAGTCGCTACTGGGGCATGTCGGCAAAAAATGGACGAATCGCGGCGGAACAGGCCTGTGAACGGGTCCGCATGACCGATCGGATGGACGACCCCATCGAAGAGTACAGCAAAGGCATGCGCCAGCGTATCAAGATTGCCCAGGCCCTGTCGACGGATCCCGATTTACTCTTTCTCGATGAGCCCATGGCGGGGCTGGACCCCCAGGGTCGGGAAGAAATGTTTTCCCTGATCCGCGAGCTGGGCGACAACGGATATTCCGTGCTTGTATCGAGCCATATCCTTTATGAAGTCGAGCGGGTTACGGACAACGTAGTCCTGCTGTTTCAGGGCAGCCTCATGGCCCACGGCAAAGTCCGCGAGATTCGCGGCCTGATTGACAGCCACCCCCACACCATCCACGTAGATTGCTCCGCCCCCCGGGCGTTGGCGGCCTATTTTGTAGCGGACACCTCCGTACTCCATTTGGATTTTGAGGGGGACAACCGGCTCGTCATCCGAACAAAAGACCCGAACGCCTGCTACGATCAAATCAACGCGGCGGCCCTTCAACCCCAAATCGACATTACCCGAATTCACTGTGCGGATGACAGTCTGCAAGCCGTCTTCGACTATCTGGTGAAATAATGGACCCCTCCCAGCCCACCATGAAGAAAAACAGTATCCTCCCGAAACCCGTCCCGGCCTCCGGTGCGTTGCAGCAGTACCTATACTGCTTTCAGGCATCCTTTGGACACAGCCTCACGCTGATGCTGCGCCGACAGCGCATCATACTGGCGGCGGTCATTACCTTTCTTCCGGTCATCATCCCGCTGGCCATGGCTATGCTATCCGACCCTATGATGAACCAATCGGGGATAGACGTCTTTGACAAAATGGCCCGGGAAGCCCACGTAAACACGCTGGCCCCCCTCCTGGCCCTGTTCTTTGCCACCATGATCATCGGTGAAGACGTGGAAAGCCGCACCATTCCCCTCATGCTCACCCGGCCCATGCCACGAAGCGCCTGGGTATTGGGACGCTTCACCGCCTACCTGGGCGTATCCACCGGCATACTGGGGCTTTCACTCCTGCTTACCTTTTGCGCTTCCACGGCCCTGGCCGACTTATCCTTTGATCGCGATGGCCTGGAGAAGCTCATTGCCAGCGAATTTGTGGTATTTATGGCCCTATTCGCCAATGGAGCCCTGGCGCTCTTTCTTGGCGCCGTCACCAAGCGGCCCATCGTCATTGGAGTGCTCGTCCTCTATGGCTGGCAGCGTCTGGCGACCTACGTTCCCGGCGTGGTCGACTTCCTCACCATCATGAAATACACCAATGCCATGATGCCCCAGATAATCGAAGCTTCCAATGCCGTGGTTCGAGAGGAAATTCTCGCGTTTCGGAAAGAAGTGTTCTATCTTGGTGCCGGAAAGGCTGCCGCCATGCTGACGGTCATCACGACCTGCCTGCTGGCCCTGTCGGTAGTCGTGGTTCGACTGCGCGAGTACGCGACGGACCGGGCAATCGGAAGCTGAGTCCACCCAGGGTCGAGCTGGGAGTCTGACTCCTGGTACCGCACAAATCAGTTGTCCTGCCCACGCCCCTCGCCACAGGACTATCGCCATCGGGCCTGGCTGCGCTATACTTCCGTCTCCCCCGCTGCCGCATGTTTACCTGAAAAGATCCCATGGACAAAGCCCACTTCCGTATCTGTCTCGCCGCCTTTCTGTTGGATGGAGCGCTGATGGTCATCCTGACCGCCATGCCGTTCTACATTTACCAGCACTTAAATGGGTCGGTTGCCATTCCCGCCAATATCGGTGCGGCACAATCGCTGCTCTATGCCTTCGTGTGCCTCGGGATGAGTCGGTGGATAGGGGGCAACCGGCATGGTCTCCGCTGGGCCGCCTTCGGGGCCTTTTACTACTGCGCGGGCTCTGCGGTGGCCGTTCTCATGCCCGGCATCTGGAGCTTCGCCCTCGTCAGTATCCTGGCCATCATGGGCATGTCGGTCGTCTGGCCCAGCCTCCATGGCTGGCTTGGGGCCGACCCCGATCCCCATCGCCGTGCCCGGGCCATGAGCCGATTTAATGTCTCCTGGAGTGCGGGACTGGCCGTGGGGCCTCTATTGGGCGGATTTCTCTATGACTGGCAGCCTCTGGCACCCTTTTTCGCGACTTTTTTCATGGGGGCGGCCTGCTTTGCCCTCCTCTGGGGTATGCCGCAAGAAGAGGATTACTATCCGGAGATTGCCGAAGAGCCCGAACCGGCGTGGGATGCCCATGCCCGGGAAAGCGAACGTTTCCTCCTGGCTTCGTGGATTGCCAATGGTGTGGGCTGGGCATTGGTCGGCGTCACCCGCCTGGTATTCACGAAACGGGTGGAGAATCTGGTTGACACCCAGGAACTTCGTCTCTTTGCCGAGGCCACCGCGCCGACCTATCTGACCGAGAACGCCGCCAGCATTTACGCCGTAATCGCCTTTCTGCTGGCCGCCATGGGCGGGGTAATCTTTGGGCTCATGGGAAAAACCAGCCGCTGGCACCACCGTTTTCGCTACATCGCCGGTTTGCAGATTGCGGCCGCCGGGGCATTCTGGGTTCTTGGCAACACCCAGAGTCTCGCCGTCATGAGCGTGGCGTTCATGGTCATTGGCGGCCTGAGCGGCGCAGGCTTTTTTCTGGGCTCCTATTACAGCATGGCCAACTTCTCCAAACGGCGCCAGCGCTCGGCCATCAACGAGGTGTTTGTGGGCGTGGGCAGCTTTATGGGCCCCGTTGCCGTCGGCTACCTTGCGGAACGACACGGCGTCTCCACGCCCTTTCTATACATCCCGGCCGCCGTTGCCGTCGCGCTGGCCGTCCAGTTCTATCTCATTCGTGTGAAAGCGCACCCCCTCGTTCCACAGGTCCCCGCCCCACCGACCCCATGAAAAAGTTAGCCTATTGGGTCAAGGCTTCAGGCGTGGCCGACATGGGCTCGCGTGGCATCCGAATTCACTAGCAGCCCGTTGCCAGGGCACGACGGTGTTCGATGCATGACTTTGACCCGTGTCTGCCATCGGCCCCAAGCATTTTACGTGAAAGGTACGACAGTAGAACGAAACCCGATATGGGTTCTTGGACACATAGGTTATTGTTTCAACGCGCCCCAAAATATCTGCAACCTATTACTTTAAAAACACTTACAAAAACTATTGCCTCTTGGCACGGTCCGTGCTTCCGTAGGATCGGTGTGCGAGGCTGCCTGCCTGCGATGGGGTATAAAATAATTTGCCCCATCCCATCCAGACGGATGTATATCATGTGCCCGGTGGCGTATGCTATAAGGGAGGAATGAGCCCAGTGGGTTCACTTCGTTGCGCTTACCATCAAAGGAGATGTTTATGTCTGCGTATTTTAGATCAACACTTAAACGCCCAGCCTGTTTTTGCGCCAGCACCGTGCTGTGTCTCGGCATGCTGGTTGGTGCCATGCCCCATGCTTCCGCACAGGGAGAAGCCGATGCCATTGGCACGTTAAAACATCTTGGAAATGCTTTCGCGGAAATTACGGCCTCTACCTCGCCGGCCGTCGTATTCATTCGCATTGAGAAAAAAATGGGAAATCGTTCCATGGGCATGCGTGGCCGTGGCGGCAATATCCCCGATGACCTCCTCGAAAAGTTCTTTGGCATCCCCGGCCACCCTGGCGCGCCAGGCGACCCGGGCGCTCAGGAAGAAGCACCGGCCGACGATATACCCCTTCCCGTCGGCCAGGGCAGCGGATTTATCATCAGCCAGGACGGCTATATCATCACCAACCACCACGTGGTCAATGAAGCCGATAATATAGTCGTGCAATTGGATGACGGTCGGGAATTCGACGCCGAAGTCATCGGCAGTGATGAAGATACGGAAGTGGCCGTTATCAAAATCGCGGCCGACGGCCTTCCGACGCTGAATTTCGGCGACTCCGATGAAATTCGGGTCGGCGAATGGGTACTCGCCATTGGCAACCCCTTCGGACTGAGCCACAGTGTCACGGCCGGTATCGTCAGCGCCCGTGGCCGCAGCGACGTTGGTCTGGGCAATCGGGAGTTCTTTGCGGACTTCATTCAGACCGATGCGGCAATCAATCCCGGCAACTCCGGTGGTCCCCTGCTCAATCTCGATGGCCAGGTCATTGGCTTGAACACAGCCATCCTCAGCCGTAGTGGCGGTTATATGGGCATCGGGTTCGCCATTCCCATCAACATGGTCAAATACATTACCGACCAGCTCATGAAGAACGGTGAAGTCGTACGCGGATTCCTGGGAATCAACATCCAGGATCTGGACGCCATCACCTCCCAGTCCTTTGATAACGTCGACCAGGGCGTTCTGGTAGCCCAGGTCATTGAGGGCACCCCGGCTGCCGAGGCGGGTATCGAACGGGCCGACGTTATCGTCGAGCTGAACGGTAAACCCACCAACAGTGCAGGTACCTTCAAGAGCCGCATCTCTATCATCGCCCCCGGTGACGTAGCCCATCTGGTCATCGTCCGCGAAGGTGCCCGAATCACCAAAGATGTGACCATCGGAGAACGGCCGGAAAATCTGGAAGAGCGCAGCAACACGCGCCCGGGGATGAGCAAGAGCAGCGCCCTCGGCATTGAAGTGCAGAACCTTACGGAAGAACTGGCCGAACGGCTGGGTGCATCGACGACGGTAGGCGTGGTCATTACCAACGTGACCGCCAACTCTCCCGCCGCGCGGGCGGGACTTCGTTCCGGCATGGTGGTGCAGGAAGTAAACCGTACGGTCATCAACAGCACCGACGATTTCAACGCCGCGCTGAAGGAGTTGGAGAACGAGAAATCCGTTCTTCTACTGGTCAGCGAGGGTGAATTCTCCCGCTACGTGCCGCTGAAACTGAAATAAGTTCAACGACCGCTGAATCTATGGGCGTCCCCGGAGTACTCCGGGGACGCTTTTTCTTTACCGAAACCTTTTCTTCTCTCGTCGTATTATAGACTTCGGCAATTGTTTATGACTTTCCAATTATGCTCGGCTATGCTTTAATAGAGAATGCGTGCACAATCAATTCCGCCTGCGGCGGTCGAGGAGCAACCTGTCACGATGAATACACCTCTCCGAATCCACAACGTGGTGTGCCTCGGCTTTCTGGCCCTGCTTGCCCTGCCCATGACCCACCTGGTGGCACAGGAAAATGGAGCCGGTGGAGGCCCCCGCCTGGTAGGGACCTACCCCCTGCCCGACGCGGTTTTTGACACGGAAATCGTCTTCTACTTTGACCGTCCCCTGGCCCCCGCAGACGATCCCGCAACCCTGATTCAGATTGTGCCCCCCCTGCAAGGCACCTGGAGTCAGGGGGCGCAGCATGTCGCTTTGGCGGTCAAGCCTGACACGAAAAGAAAACCCGAGCGCTACGTGGCTACCTTTCTGCCTGCCCTGACCGGCACCGATGGACTGGCACCTTCGCCGCTGCAGGAGCCCATCGCATTCACCAATTTTCAGTTGGGTCTTAGCTCCCTCGCCTTTGGAACGATTGGGGCCCACACGACAACGCTCACCTTTAGTTTTTCTGCCACGATATCCTGGGAATCCCTGGAGAACCACCTTCGTATTGCCGATGGGCAGGGCGCAGCCGTTGAATACTCCGTGGTGCACCGGAGTGACTCCCCCCACCAAACGGTCACCCTGCCCACCCAATCGGCCCTCCCCTTTCAAGTCACCATCCTTCCTGGCCTCTACGATACGTCCCGCCGTTTCCAGACCCCGGTCCCGATCCATCAGACCCTTCAGGGGCCTGGCCAGTTCGCGCTGGACAAATTGACATGGCAGCATGTGACCCCCTTGTCGGACCAGATCGACTTTTCCGTAAATTTTCCAGTCGACCCAAACGCGTTCCTGGCGTATTTTCAGGTAGTTCCCGAGGGCAGCGAAACACCGCTGACACTGGAACCCCATATCGAGGATGAATCGAAACAAACCACGACCTCCCCTTCCTATCGCTTTGACCGGCCCACCGAGGCCTATTCCATGCTGAACTATCGCTTCACGGGCACCATGGACCGGTTGCCGCCCCTCTACACCCAAGCCCCCCAACAGGGCACCCTGAACCTGAAACGCGACGTCCTTCGTATCGAGTATCATAATTGGCAATCGGAAGGCGCTGATCCCCTCCATCTCCAGTTATATTTCAATGGCACCGTCGACCCCCAGGCCGTGCTGAGCCATGTAGAACTCTCCCCCGCTGCCGCCAACCTGACCGCCGCCACGGGCGAAAACGGTAGCATCGATCTTTATGGCGACTGGAAAACGGGGACCACCTACCGCCTGATTCTCCGCCCCGGGCTCCGGGATCAGAGTGACTATCTGGAGATGACCAAGCCCCAGGCCTGGAATCCCGGAGAGGTCCCAAAACGTAGCGGCATCGGTTTTGCCTTTGAAACCCCCTATTACTTTCCCCGACGCACCGCCGGGCCCATGCCCCTCTATGGCAGAAACCTGAAGGAAGCCCAGGCCACCCTCTATGAGCTCTTCCCCTCCAATCTCGTCAAGGCACTCGACCAGATGGAAAGCGGAAAAGCAGCCGGTGAATTCGGCTGGGGGCTCGCTGAAAAAATTGCAGAGCATACCGTTACCTTTGACGGCCCACCGGACACCCGCCTCGAAGGCAACATCCCTCTCGACGGCTTCATGCCGGAAGATCGCAAAGGCATCTTCGGAATTTCCGTATCGCCCGCTTATGACTACTACAACACCAAAATCGTCGTTTGGACAGATCTCGGGGTGCTGGCCCACTGGCAGGACGACGAGTTGCTGGTCTATACCCACAACCTTTGGGATTTGACCCCCGTCGCCGGTGCGAAAGTAACCCTCTATTCCCATAAGCACCAGATTATGGGGGAGAGTCAGTCCAATGCCGACGGCGTGGCCCGCCTGGCGAATTGGAATCCGGAATTGGGTACGCCCAAGGTCGTGATTGTAGAAACGGCCGATGACTACACCTTTTTACCGCTCCAGGAACGGTCGGAAGATCCAGTCACCTACAAAGACAGCATGCCCCCTTACGATCCCGATGGCTACGATGCCTTTCTCTATGCGGATCGCAATCTCTACCGCCCCGGCGAGACGGTCCATCTGCGGTGGCTGGTTCGCCATGCCGATGGAAGTCCCCTGAGCGAAGCGCCCCTCACGATTAAAGTGGTCGACCCGCAAAATGGAAAACACTCCTACACCGAGACCCTCTCTCGTTGGGGTAGTGGCACCCTCGATGTGGAAACGAAGTCGGACTGGCTAACCGGGAACTATCAGGTATCGGTATGGGTGCCCGGCGCCAACGTTGCCTTAACCACGCAGATCATCAGTATCGAGGAGTTTGTACCGAATCGCCTTTCCGCAGCGGTAACCTCGGAAGCCCCCCATTGGCTGCCGGGCGAAGAGCACGGCATCACAGTCCACGGCGACCATTTATCGGGTGGCCCCGCCCGTGAACGAAAAACGGGGGCGGTAGTCATTCTCGAGAAACGCCCCTGGGCCCCCGAGGGCTGGGATGAATACAGTTTTGGAAATGATGCCGAGTTCAAGACCGACGTTCGCGATCTCGGCGAAGGCAAGACCGACGAAAACGGCAACGCCGCCTATACTTTCGTTTGGCATCCAGACAAGAACTTGTCCTTTCCCGTTGGGGCGACGATTCGTGGTGAAGTCTTCGAAGCAGGCGGGCGCAGTGTATCTACCCGTATGGAGAGCACCCTCTTCCCTGCAGATGCATTGACCGGTCTCGCCGTGGCGAACGCCGGAGACCAAAACGCCATCGATGTGGCGGTGGCGGCCGTACAACCCGATGGCCAGCCCGCTGCGATACCGTCGGTGGAAGTGCGCCTTGAAAAGCGGCAGTGGCGCTACTACGTGCGCCGTTATTCGAGCCACAACGAAGCCAACTGGAATGAGCAGTATGAAACTCTGAGCACCCATACGGTCCCCCTGAGCGGCGGCAAGGGCACGGTAAGAATTCCCTTCCCCGAGGGCTGGGGTAATTATCGCGTCCGTGTGGGCCGGCCGGATGAAGGCCAGTATGCGACGCAGACCTTCTACGCCTATCGCGGCACCGCCCATCTCAACGATGCAAGCCGACCTTCCTTAATCGAGATGACGGGCGATAAGAAAAACTACGTCATCGGCGATACGGCTACGGTGCAGATTACCTCCCCCTTCGACGGCAACGCCATCGTTGTTGTCCAGCGGGATTCGATACAGGAGGCACACACCGTCGCGATTGTGAACGGCGCGGGCACCCTTTCCCTCCCCCTGGATGCCCGGCACTATCCCAACATCTGGCTCGAAGCCACGGTGATTCACCCCGTAGAGCCGGGTACGGCCCTCACCTATCCTTACGCCAGCTTTGCCATGCTTAACATTCCCGTACACGACCCCAGCAAGGCATTGGGCGTCTCCTTTGAGGGCCTTCCCGAGGTCATGCGCCCGCTGAACACCCTGCCCGTTACCATCCACGTTGCCAATGCCGATGGCACGCCCGCCGCCTCGGAAGTGACGCTGGCCCTGGTGGATGAGGGTATACACCAGATTCTGGACTATAAGAACCCCGACCCCGTGGCGTGGTTTCAACGGCCCCGTCGCCCTGAATTCCGTCGCGCCCACTATTACGACAAGGTCGCCTATGATTTCACCGGCAAGCCCATCGGTGGTGGCGAGCTCTTGAAAAAGCGTCTCGGTGAAGACGACGCCACCGTTGACGACAATTGGATTAAGCCCCTGGCCCTTTGGTCGGGTGTTGTGGAAACCGATGGCACCGGTGTCGCCACGATCAACATGGAACTGCCCGAATTTGCCGGCAAGGTCCGTCTGGTCGCCGTGGCCACCAGTGGTACCGAATCGGGCAGTACGGTTGCGAATGTAACCATTCGACGTCCGGTAGTCCTTCAGACGACCCTACCCCGCTTTGCAGCGCCGGGGGATAATTTCTCTGCCACGGCCCTGCTGCAAAACAAGCAGGATACCCCGGTAAAAACGACGCTGCGGGTGGAAAGCTCCGATGGACTCCAGACGGCACCCTTTGAAAACACCTGGATGATTCCTGGGGGCGGTGAAATTGTTGTACCCGTTCCCGTGACCGTGGGTGAATTCCCCGGCTCCGGCACGATTAACTGGATCCTCAATACCACCGACGAAGCAGGGACCGCGATTGACCAATTCAGTTGGGAGACGCCGCTGCGCATCCAGGCACCGTCCATCTTCCAGGCCCGAAGTGAGATGGTCGTCATCGCACCCGGTGAAACCCGTGAATTCGTAAATACGGAGTTCAAAGAAAACGACCGGCTCGAAACCACCTTACGGGTGACGCCCAACGCCCTGTCCCAGTTGACGGAAGCGCTGGATTACGTCATCGGCTATCCCTATGGCTGTGTGGAACAGACCACGTCACGCTGCATGCCCCTCTTCCTCCTGGGACAAGCGGCAAAACAGGCCGGCTCCGAGTGGGACGCCCTCTACTTCCAGCATTTCGTCCAAGCCGGTATAGATCGACTCTTCACCATGCAGACGGCCAGTGGCGGTATCGGCTACTGGCCCGGTGCCGGGGCCCCCTACAACTACGGCACGATCTACGCCGCCCACTTCCTGACCCTGGCGAAGGAGGATCCCGCCTTTGAGGTCCCGGAGGAAGGCTACAACCAGCTCATGGAGTATTTGCGTGAGCACATCCCGCTGGAATCGGGCAACCAGTTTGAGCCGACCTACAACTATGCCTACGCCTGCTATGTGCGTTCATTGAGCAAGGACCCCCAGGTCATGGAAGACATTACCAGCCTGGACCGGATTGATATTTCCACCACGGCGCGTCAGTGGCTCGCCCTGGCCATGCTCACCTACACGGACGCACCCGGTGATGCCGTGGCGTATATCCTTAACCACCCGAGCACGCCCTATATGAAGCGCGAACAGGGCGGCGCATTGAACTCTAGTATCCGAAACGATGCCATCACACTCATGACCCAGATGGCCCTGAAATTGGATAGCCGTCTGATTCAGCCCCAGGCCGAAAAACTTATGCGCTACCTGGAGCACAATCGCTACAACACCCACGAGGCCGCCTTTGTCATTACGGCCCTCGCGGAGTACTTAAAGCAATATACCGGTGATTTGAGCCAGGCCCAGACCACCATCACCACACCCGACGGCGTCGAGGAACGTACCGGGGACTTTCAGTTCAAAGCCACCAACACCGGGGCCGGAAGCCGCTACACGGTGGCCAACGCCGGGCCGGCCCCCCTCTATGTCCATCATACCCGGGCGGGCATACTCCTGAATCCCGACGTGGCTGCTGAATCGAATGGAATAACGGTCAAACGGGAGTTCCTCAGCGAAACGGGCAAGGTGAGTGCCGATGACCTCAAACAGGGCAATACCTATCTGGTTTCCCTGGAGATTACCTGCACCGAGCCCCTCCAGAATGTCGTGCTGGTCGACCTCCTGCCCGGGGGCTTCGACATTGAGAATCCCCGCCTCGACGGGGGCCTTCTCTCGACCTGGAGAGTGACGGATGGCACGCAGCCTTCCTACATCGACGTGCGCGATGACCGCCTCATAGCCGCCTTCGACAACCTGAAGAGCGGTACGCAAAAATACTATTATGCCGTGAGAACGGTAAATGCAGGGACCTTCAGACAGCCCGGAGCCAATGCAGAGTGTATGTATGACCTCCAATTCAACGGGCGCGCTGCCGGAGGCATGGTGAAAATCACGAAATAATCCAACCAGTCGTGGTGGGAGTAATCGACCGACGCTGTGGGTTACGGTGGGGCCGGTGGACAGGTTATCTTGTCCAGGTCGGCCCCCACCTTCCACAGCGTCTTTTTTGTGTTGACGTCCCTTGATACGTTCCACTATCGCCCTCTATCGCAATTCCGTCGAAACGTGACATCATCGTATCGATGGTGTACCATCTTGCTTTGACTTACTGCGACCAGAATTCAGCTGTATCATTGGTCGCAATCAAACAGATGGAGGAATTCCACATGCGCGTACGAATTACATCGGGTGTTCTCATGGCCGTATTGGCCCTGATTTTGACTCCCCTGGGAACGGCAAATGCTATGAAGATAGGTGTAGGACGAATCGTTATCACCCCCGAAAGCCCCGTTTGGCTGGCGGGCTACGCGTCGCGGACAGAAGCAGGCGATAGTGCGCTCCACGATATCTGGGCCAAAGCCCTGGCCGTTGAAGACGAAACAGGTGCCAAATTCGTCATCGTGACGGCGGACCTCATTGGCTTCTACATGAACGTCACCGATCCCATCGCCCAACAGGCCGAAGCCAAACACGGCATTCCCCGCGCCAACATTCTCTTCAACGCCTCCCACACCCATTGTAGTCCCGTGGTCGACAATGACGGTCTCCATATCACCTATGGCCTCGAAGGCATCGAGCAGGAGCGCGCCGCGGCCTACACGAAGCACCTGGGCGTACTTTTGACACAAGTCATTGACGACGCCGTGGCAGACCTCCAACCCGGCACGCTGAGTTGGGGCATTGGCGAGGCCTTCTTTGGCAAGAACCGTCGCAAGTACACGCCGGGCGGCGTGGGTAACGATTACAATCCCATCGGACCGGTGGACAACGACGTGCCGACCCTCGTGGCGAAGGATGTCGACGGAAAAATTCGCACTATCCTCTTCGGCTATGCCTGCCACAATACCGTCACGGACCTCCAGCAATTCAACGGCGACTATGCCGGCTTTGCCCAGATAGAAATCGAAAAGGCCTATCCCGGCGCGACGGCCCTCTTCGCCCAGGGCTGTGGCGGCGACCAGAATCCCCTGCCCCGCCGCAAGATCGAGCTGGCCGAAAAATACGGCAAGGAACTCGGGGACGCCGTGGCCACCGTGATCAACAGCACCATGACCCCCGTGAACGGACCGATTACCGCACGATACAAGCTTGTCCCCCTCGCACTGACCGAAGCGCCCACGGAAGCGGAAGTCGACAAGCAACTTGAGAGCGATAACAAGTTTGTCGTTCGCCGCGCCAAGAAGATGAAACGGCAATACGAGGAAGACGGCCAACTTCCGACCACCCTGCCCCAGGCGGTTCAGGTCTGGAAGTTTGGCGAAGATGTCCAGTTGACGGCCCTCAGTGGCGAGGTCACGGTGGACTACAGCCTCCTGATTAAGTACCACTACCCGAAAGAAAAGCAGTTCGTCATGGGTTACACCAACGGCTGCCCCGCCTATATCCCCTCCCTCCGCGTGCTCAAAGAAGGCGGTTATGAAGGAGAAGGCGCCATGCTCTACTACGGCGTCCACGGCCCCCTGACGACCGCCGTCGAAGATACGATCATGAATACGGTCCACGAACTGGCGAAGGACCAATAAGTCATGAAACGAATCTTTAGCCTTTCCCTGCTGATCGTACTCAGCGTGGCCGTTACACCCCTGGCTTTCGCCCAGGAAGACGGTGCAACGGTATTCAAGGCCGGTGCTTCGTTGAGCAATATAACGCCCTGGTTTGGCACCTCCCTCGCCGGTAGCATGACCGATCGCACGGCCACCGTCATCAGCGATGAGCTCTACGTCCGCTCTTTCGTGTTGGACGATGGCACCACCACGCTTACCATTTCGCTGGTGGATTGTTGCATGATAGAGCGACCGATCATCGACGCCGCCAAGGCGCGTGCCAGCGAAGCAACGGGCATCCCGACGACCAACATGCTCGTCGCGGCCACCCACAGCCACACGGCCGGCACCTGCGCCAATGTCTTCCAATCGGACCCCGACCCGGAGTACACCACCTTCGTCAGTCGCCGTATTGCCGATGGAATTACACAGGCCTGGCAAAAACGCGTTCCCGCCAAAATCGGTTGGGGCTCGGGCAGTGTGCCCGACGAAGTCTTCAATCGTCGCTGGCTCATGAAGGAAGGCACCGTTGGTGAAGATCCCTTTGGCAAGACCAACGACGTCGTAAAAATGAATCCGCCACGGGCGAGCGAAAACCTCATCAAGCCCGCCGGGCCCACCGACCCGGAGGTTTCCATCCTGGCACTGGAAACCCTCGACGGTAAGCCCCTTGCCCTCCTCGCCAATTATTCCCTCCACTATGTGGGCGGGATTCCCGGCGTCTCGGGGGACTACTTTGGCGTATTCGTAAATCGTATCGCCAAAGTACTGAATGCCGACGATTCCTTCGTGGCGTCCATGTCGAACGGCACCAGTGGTGATATAAACAACGTCAACTTCGCCGTTCCCGGGATAAAACAGGGAGCAGGCGAACAGATGAACCTGGTGGGAAACAAAGTGGCGGCGGAGGTACTGCGCGCTTATAACTACATTGAATTCCAGAACTGGGTACCCCTTGCTGCGATTCAAAAGGAAATCACCCTGGGTATTCGCAAACCCAGCGCCGAAGAAGTAGTCGAAGCCAAGGAAATCCTCGCCAAGGCGCAAAGCGAGAATCGTAAACTCAACAACTTCCGCGAGTACTATGCCAACTGTACTGTCGACTTGGCGGACTATCCGGACACGGAAGACCTGGTGCTTCAGGCGCTCCAAATCGGCGATCTGGGCATTGCGGCCATCCCGTGTGAAACCTTCGTGGAAATCGGTTTGGCCATAAAAGACCAGACTCCCTTCAAGAAGAGCTTCACCATCGAGTTGGCCAATGGCTACAACGGCTACCTGCCGACCGAGGCTCAGCACCCCTTGGGCGGTTACGAAACCTGGCGGGCTAAATCCAGCCATCTCGAAGTGAAGGCCGCCACGGTCATTCAGGAGACGATGCTGGAGTTGCTCAACGAACTCAAGCAATAGGCATCGACGAACGGTAACTATTTCATTCGCATTTCGGCCGTGCCACGTTGCTCATCGACGTGGCACGGTTTTTTTTTACTTCACCGGAGGAACAATTTTATGACACGCTATTTTCACGTTTGCATCGTAGCCCTGCTCACACTGGGCGCTATGGCACCCGCGGCCCGGGGTCAGGAGCCCGAAAAGGTCTTCAAGGCGGGCACCGCTTCGATGAATATCACACCTTGGCTCGGCCTTTCGATTGTCGGCTATATGAACGACCGAAAAGTCGCCGGAATCCACGATGAAATCCACGTACGCTGTCTTGTACTCGACGACGGCAGCACCCAATTGGCCTTCGCCGTGGTCGACAGTTGTCTCGTTCCCCGCGCCATCATCGATGGGGCCAAAGATCGGGCACAAAAAGCCACGGGACTCGCCACAGAGAACATGCTCATTTCAGCGACCCACACCCACTCGGCACCCTGTACCTACCCTGGATTTCAATCCGAGGTCGACCCGGAGTACGACGCCTTTCTTACCCGACGCATCGCCGACGGTATCAGCCAGGCCTGGCAAAACCGCGTGCCCGCCCGTATCGGCTGGGGCTCAGGTTCCGTGCCCGACGAAGTCTTCAACCGGCGCTGGTTCATGAAGGAAGGCACCATCGGTCCCGACCCCTTCGGAAAAGAAGGGGAAACGGTCCGCATGAATCCCCCTGGGGCCAGCCCCGATATGGTAAAGCCTGCGGGCCCCACCGACCCGGAAGTCGCCTTCATCGCGTTGGAAACCGTCGATGGAAAGCCCCTGGGCCTCCTCGCCAACTATTCGCTCCACTATGTAGGCGGCACGGTCGGCACAGACATCTCCGCCGATTACTTCTCCCTCTTTGCCGATGAAATCGGACGCCTGCTGGGCGGCGACGACTCCTTCCTCGCCATGATGTCCAACGGCACAAGCGGCGACATCAACAACATCAATTTCGTAACACCCCGGGGCCCCCGCGAACCCTACGAGCAGATGAACATTGTGGCCAACAAAGTGGCGGCGGAAGTACACCGCGCCTACCTCGATGTGAACTTTCAGAATTGGGTTCCCCTCAAGGCTGTGCAGCAGGAAGTTTCGCTGGGCGTGCGCAAGCCGACGGCAGAAGAGGTGACGGAAGCCCAGGAAATTCTGGCCGCTGCCGAAGGCCGGGAATTGCAGGGATTGAAAGAAATCTACGCGAATGAGACGATAAAACTGGCAGACTTCCCCGATTCCAAGGCGTTGATTCTCCAGGCCTTCCAGATTGGCGACCTGGGTATTGCTGCCATCCCCTGCGAGGTCTTCGTAGATATCGGCCTCGCCATCAAGAACCAGTCCCCCTTCGCCAGGTCTTTCACCATCGAGTTGGCCAATGGCTACAATGGCTACCTCCCCACCGAAGAGCAACACGGCTACGGGGGCTACGAAACCTGGCGCGCTGCTTCGAGTTATCTGGAAGTAACCGCGGCCAATGTGATCCAGCAAACGATTCTGGATTTACTGGGTTCCTTGAAGCAATAGGCAAAGACCTGCCTCGGAATACACGGAAGACACAGAACAAACTCAGGGACTGTCTCAGCCCCATGCGCGCGCAATGCACGGCGACCCCGTGCATTGCGCGCCCCACCATTCAACGATGTGCGCGCAGACGGCTGTGGCTGTCCCGTCGTTAGCGAAGTCGGCCCCGGGCATCCTCGCCAACGACGGGACAGCGGGCACGATTTTAATCCAAGGCGTGTCATGAACAGCTTGGGCTGTAATATCCTCTGCCCCTTTCCTTTCCAGCTCTTCCGCTACAGATTGCGGGACCAGAATTGTGCTTGCGAAAAGCTTTAGAAGATCTAGATGGTGACCGCGACTCAAAAATATAAGGGGAGAGGCATTCACTATTGCTGTGCTATTCACGTGCCAGTTCTCGATCGAGGTCGGTCTGGTCAACGCGAAAAGAATCACGTCCCATGCGCGCCAGGGCTAGGAGAAAATCCGTCCGGCACAGGCCCGCGATTTGAGCGGCAATCTCTTGTGATACCATTCCGTTTTCGTACCAAGTGACGGCGGCGGCTAACCGCATTTCACCGGAAAAATCGTCCGGTGACAATCGTAATGTAGCAAAAACGCTCTCGGGCAACTCAACGGTAAGTACTGTCATTCGCCGTACCTCCTTTGAAGCTTTCAGGGCACCATTTCGCAATTATCGGGTGTCATCAATCGCTTCCATACAGACATTATAACAAGTTCTCTCGATTCGCACCCTATGGAAACCGAACTACTCCCCATTGCAGGTCCGGCTGGGCACCGTATTCGTGGGCCCATGCGCTTTCTTCCTGGCGGACGCCCAGTCGATTTCGCACCACATTCATCAGCAGCGTATCGCCCCGGCGGAAGGGGCCGACCAGTTCCGTCGGTACCCGCACCACAGCGGACCAGCCATGGTCATTGCGCTCCGCGACGGCAGACCAGTCACCGTTCCAGCCGCCATCGTAGGCCTCGCTGTCGTATTGGGTGCCCATGGGACTGACAATAAGCCGGAGGGGAGCCCGCCCCTTGCGTTGCAACCAGAGCTCCACGCTTTCCTGCTCCCACAGAGACGCATCCCGTGTGGCAAGGTCTGCAATAATGGCATCGGGGCGCGTTTCGCTGGCTTCTATGCCGAAATACAAGGCTTCCCGGGTATGGGTGACCCGAAGCGCTGTTGGGGCCTCGGCAAAGCCCCGCACGTCACCCCGCTGGAGAAAGCTGTCGCCCTGGGGCGCATCCGACCAGGATCGTCCTTCAAAACGAGGCACCATGGCCGGAGCCTGAACCGCGTAGTGCGCATTCATCACCGGCGCACTCTTTTCAGCGAATAAACGTACATCGCGAAGTACCAGGGGCGTACGGGTTCCGGTGGCCGTCATACGGAGCCCGTCGGCGGCCATGGGGTCTTTAATCAGCAGGGGACCCCGCACTTCAGACTGGGCCCGCGAGCCTGCCCATTGCTGCACGCCGCCATAGGTGCCCTGTGCGCCTTGGGCATCCAACTGCAGGGTATCAATGCCCAAGCCTTCGAAGTCGATACGTCGAACGGGCGCCTGGCCACGAAGCAGGTCTAAGGTTGCCATCACCTGCCCTTGCTGGTCCTCGTAGACGGGAATGATAGGCACTTCATAAAGCGTGCTCTCAAATCGTCCCGGGCAAAAGTAGCGCACGTCTTCCTGAAAGAGGATAGATGCCGGCACAAAAAGCTTCTGCCCCTCTATGGTATCCAGAATACGTTGATAGCGCTCCGGTGCTGCCGCGGGATCCTGGGCCTGAATCGTTTCCACCAGTCGCTGCAGCTTGCGCACTGTCCCATCGTCGCCCTCCCGCGAGAAAGCTTCTTCGAGGGTCAGATAGGTGGTGAGAATGGACAACATGGAATCAACCGCAGTAGCCCCATCCGCGTCGCTCTCGAGTAATTCTTCATTCTGTTCGACAAAATCATGGTAGGCCCCATACACGCCCTCGGGCCGCTCACCGGCCAGGGTCTTGCCATTCAAATAGCGGACCAACGCTGTCTGAAGCTCTTTATGCCCCGGGGACGTAAAATTCGCATTGAAATAGGTATTCAAGCCCCGCACCCAGATGCCCCCGTCGGCCGCACCCGTCCACGCTGCAGCCAGCACGTCCTCAATCGACTCCGGATCTTCGGATAGCGCTATGAGCCCGCCCGCCTCGGCACCACGGTCTACCAGGGATTGAACGAGCATCTGAACTGCCCCCATGGAACCGTCGACGCCGACGATGAGTGGGCTGTCCAGCAGGGGACCCAGTTGGGCGAGACGGACCCGCGCTTCGTCGGTCGATTCGATGTGGACCCGTCCCAGTGTGTGTATGCGCTCTGGAATCTCTCCGCCCACGTCGTCCAGGCCATAGGTCGTTGCCGATTGGAATGGATTGAGCAAATCGGCCCAAATCATGGGCGTCACGCGCTCATCCGCATCGTTGAGCATGATATTGAGCAGCGAAAGGCTCTGTACGAATCGCTCGCTGTTGCTCATGTTTGAACGCTCCGAACGAATATCCGTGTTGAAGCGTCCGATGCTCCCATGGTCGAAATGGATGTAGCGTGGCTGGAGCGTGGTCACAAGACGCTCAATACGTTCTTCGAGCCAGTGCCAGGCCTCGGGCTCGGCAAAGGCCAGGGAGGAAGAATCGGCGGTGGCGATGCTGTAGCGCACGGTCACGGTGCCCCCATGGGGTATGGCCCCTTCTAACTCACGCCAGATGCGCCATCGCGGACCGTCGGGGTGGAAGGGAGCCTGAATGGCCGGACCTTCCAGCCAATAGTCTTCCCCCAAGGTGCAGGGAACGCCACTGACCGTAACTTCAATCTCTTTGGAATCGATAGCAATGATGTTGGGATACCCCAGAGGCTTGGACTCGGCACCAAACAAGACAATCTGTTCGGTGATGCCACGCCCTTCGATGAGGTGGGGATAATCCCGAAGAATTGTCTCCATGCCGTCGAGGGTGGAAAAAACGGGAATGGGTTCCATATGGGCGGCGCGCACGTTGTCGAAGGCCTGCCGCCAGGCTTCGGCACGAACCCCGGTGAGTTCGTAGAAATCGTCGCTCTGAATAAACAGGTGGGTCGCCCGCAGCCCCGCCAGGCGATCGAGCTCCCGTGAGGTTGGTAGGGTTTTGGTATACACCGCCCGGACGGCCAGGGTGGGCCAGTCGCGCACTTCCAGATAGGGCAGGTTGGCCCCGTATTCCCCCACGAGGCTCGCAACGGCATGGAGGCCATACCAGAGGCCCGTTTCATCGGCACCGACGAGCACGATACCCTGTTTCCCCACGGAAAGCTGGTAGCCTGATGGGGGCAACGGGTAGTCATCGGGAACAAAGCGGCGCAGCTTACGTTTTTCCAACGCGCCGGGATGGGCCACGGTAGCCACGTAAAATGCCGTGGGAGCCTTGTCTACCTGGGAGGCCGGCGCGACCTGGGGACGCCCCCCCAGCACTTCCGCAACGGGCGCGAGGAGGGCCTCCCGTCCGGGAACAAATTCATCGGAGAGGACCACCATGGTATCGGGCCGCAAGTAGAAATGGTCGTCTTCATCGACCGAAATCTCCCGGGGGGTTGGGCTCAGTGCGACAGCGCTCAGTGCGAGGAAAGTTGTCCAGATCCACATCGTAGTCGGTCCTTTATTCCAGGCAACCGGATACGGGAACACCCCTCATCGAAGGCCCCCACGCCAACCCGGTTCCTACGTTTCGCGTGAAGTGA
>CAXBPH010000028.1:0-39447 GCA_963977445.1 uncultured bacterium
ATGGGCATTGTAGCGGGCACCGCTGCCGTTGGCCCGGGCATGCTGGCGTTCCCGTGCGGCGAGGACCTGCTCCCGTACTTCCAAGGTCGAGGGCCCACTGCTCCGGGTATCGGTCAGCTCGTCGAAACTGAGGGCCGGCACGTCCACGTGAATATCGATGCGATCGAGCAAGGGCCCCGAAAGGCGGCCCATATAGCGCTGCACATCGCCCGTGCTGCACCGACACCCCCGCCGTGGGTCGGTGCGACAGCCGCACGGACAGGGGTTCATGGCGACGACCAGCATGAAGCGGCTCGGGTAGGTCACGGAATAGTTGGCCCGACGAATGTGCACCTGGCCATCTTCGAGGGGTTGCCGCAAGACTTCCAACGCCGCCCGATTGAACTCGGGCAATTCATCGAGAAACAGGATGCCGTTGTGGGCCAGACTCACTTCGCCCGGGTGGGCCTGTTGACCGCCCCCGGCAATGGAAACGGTGGTGGAGGTATGGTGGGGACTCCGGAAAGGTCGGGTAACAATGAGGGACTCCTTCTTTTGCTCCACGGGGCACACCGAATACACCCGGGTCGTTTCCAGGGATTCGTCGAAGGACATGGGCGGCAATATACCGGGCAGGCGGGACGCCAACATGGTCTTGCCCGTTCCTGGTGGTCCTACCATCAAAATATTATGTGCTCCCGCTGCGGCCACCATGAGGGCACGCTTCACGTGGCCCTGACCCTTCACTTCGTCAAAATCGGGAACCCGGAGATGGGCATTCTGAAAAAGCTCGTCCACTTCCGTCTGGTGTGGGGGGATAATTTCATCGCCCGCGACAAAGGTGGCTGCCTGCTCCAGGGATTTCACCGGAATCACATCGCAGCCCTGCACCACACCGGCCTCGTCCGCATTCATCGCAGGCACCACGATGCCCTGGAGCCCCTGATTGCGGGCGTTGATGGCCATAGCGAGAGAGCCCGCCACGGGGCGGAGAGACCCATCGAGTGCGAGCTCACCCACAAAAGCATAGCGCGTAAAAGCGGGCCCGTCGAGCTGTCCGCTCGCGGCGAGGAGTCCCAGGGCAATGGGCAGATCGAGGGCGCTGCCTTCTTTGCGGATATCGGCGGGGGCCAGGTTAATCACGTTGTAGCCCCGGGGAAATCGAAACCCGGAATTGCGCAAGGCACTACGGACCCGGTCTTCACTTTCTTTCACCGCCGCGTCGGGCAAGCCAACCATGGTAATTTTATTGAGGGCACCACTGGAGTTGTCGACTTCAATAGCCACCGTGAAGGCGTCTATGCCAAGTACTGCCGCTGATTGTACCCGCGCTAACATGGTGAAAAAGGCCCCGCGTTACGATGGAGATCGGTCCCAGATTGCTGAGGGGCTATTGTGGAGAATGGAGGCGCGGGGTGTCAAGGAGGGTGCAACGCATTTAGATGCCGCCTCCACAATGTCCTCTCACCCACAAGCTTGCCGGGAACCGGCCGCGCGTGTAGGTGGCACCCATGAAATCACTCAGGATGGCATTGGTATTTTCCATCAACCGCCCCATCCCCTGAAATTCCGCTCAAAATTTCGCCGTGCCCGCGCGCCACGTGGCAAAAAGTACCTGGAGTTCCGCCAACGTCTCCGGCGCTTCTTCCGCCAAGTCGGTAGACTCGCCCACATCACTGGCGAGATCATAGAGATGCCATTGCTTGTCCTTCTTATCGAAGACAAGCTTGTCATCGCCCCGTCGTAGGGCCTTGTATTGCTGATATTCAAAGGCCAGGTAATCGTGGGGCGTATTGGCCTCTCCCTTCAATGCAGGCAGGGGATTCTTTCCGTCCAATAGCCGGTCGTCGGGGGCGGGCACACCCGCCACCTCCAGGCACATGGCCAACAAATCGGGACTCCACAGCATGGCATCCGAGACCGACTCCGCAGGGATTTTTCCAGGCCAGCGGACCGTTGCGGCCACGCGAATGCCGCCTTCCCATAGCGTCACGCCCCCATCACGGAGCGGTTTATTGTTCGACACTTCCAAGCCCCGGTCCTTCAGCATGAAGGCCCCGTTGTCGGAATAAAAAACCACAATGGTATTGTCCCGGATACCCGCGTCGTCGATTTGCTTCAACACGCGGCCGATGGCCGCGTCCAGCGCGGTGACCACGGCATAGTAGCGCCGCTTGGGGTCAGGCTCATCGGGGGACCAGCCATAGGCTTCAAAGGCCCAGTCCGGTGCCTGCCAGCTATTGGGCATACCGGGGGCCTTGTTCCGCGCCGAGGGGAAGTGGGGCGCATTGAAGGGCAGGTAGAGAAAGAAGGGTTTGGCGGCATTCTCGCGAATAAAATCACTGGCGGCGTCCGCGAATAGGTCCGTACTGTAGCCTTCCACGTGGGTCTCTTCCGTGCCGCGAAAGAGGTCGTGCTTGCCCGCATAGACGTGGGTGTAATAATCCATGTTGCCCGAAGCATGGCCAAAAAACTGGTCGAAGCCTCGCTCCGTCGGTCGGCTCCCCTCGGCGAAGCCGATATTCCACTTACCAAAACACCCGGTGGTATAGCCCGCCGCCTTGAGGTATTGGGGGATAAGTTTTTCCCGATGGGACAGGCCAACGCCGTAGTTGCCTTCGATGCCGCCGAGTTGCTCCGTGAGGCCGTGGCGCTGAGGCACCCGCCCCGTGAGCAAGCACGCCCGGGAGACGGTGCAGGTGGGCGAGGCCGTATAGAAGTCCGTGCAGCGAACCCCTTCCGAGGCCAGCCGGTCGATGTTGGGTGTCTGGATGGCGTCGTTGCCATAGCAGCCGAGATCGCTGTAGCCAATATTGTCGCCGGTGATGATGACGATGTTCGGCGGCGCGGCATGGGTAACGGCAGAGGCGACTAGCGTGGCAACACGTAATAGATGGAGGCAGATTGACAATTTCATAACATCTCCGTCGGGTCTCGCTCGTGTCTCGTCGTGCTACGGCTCGCAGGCGCTATTGGTAGCCGCAGAAATCGCTTCATTGACGATGCGGAAGTGCTGCCCGGAAAGGTACAGGTAGCTTTGCTGTACCTCCCCTTCAAAGACCAGGTCGTTCCACGAGCCCGTGCCGCCGAATACCCACGCCTTCTGGCAGGCGGCCAGCATCGTGCCCGCCTCCGCCGACAGGAGGCCACGGGGCGCAAGATCCGTGTGATAAACTGCGGCCTTTTTGCCATCAGAATCCAACGTGTCGAGCGCGTCCCCGAGTACGTGGGCGAAATCTCCACATTGGTGTTTGCTGGCAAAGGCGGCCATATCCTGGATGGACTTGGTGAGTCGACTCCGTGCGCTGTCCAGTGGCGGCGTGCGCATGCACAAGGTGTTGCCGGTGGAGGTCCTGCCATAAAGCACCCGCCAGATCCGTTGATCCGGGGCATCCCTTTTCCAGACATTCCACCGTGCGGCCCAGTATTCACTTCGACTGCCCGGTAACCGGGCCTCTATGGTCCACGTGCCACCGCCATCGAAACCGTCGGACATTCGGCTTGTGGTATCGGGCCCACTGCGCGCGGCAAGGGACAGACGCAATTCTTTCGCGCCCGAAGCGGCAAGTTGGGCGAACCAGACGTTGGGGTTCTTGGCTACCACGTGCTCCCGGATCCCGCCGAAGAACATTTTGTTGACCGTTGCGAAACTCACTCGGTCGCAAAAGGCGAACGTGGAATTGTCCGGATAGAAGCTGCCCACGTCATGGCTGCGCAGATATGCGTTGCCGTGGCACGTAAGCGCAACGATTTGTGCCATCGGTCCGTTCATTCTTTATCCACCTGTCATTCTTTTCGAGCCAGCCACGGAAGTCTGCTTTACAAGGACTTCCAATAGTCCAAGACCGGCTTAGGACACAGTATAGCACTTGCGGCGGAGAGACTTGATAAAAAGGGCACGTTGCGGTCTTGGAAAGAATAAAAACCCCGCGCAACCAAAGGCGGCACGGGGCATAAAGATATACGCTTATACAATAAAACAACGTGCTACTGGCGAAACTTCCGGTACCGGGCACGGCGATTTTCGAAAAGTTTGCTCCCCACGTTTTCCACACGCCAAGCTTCGTATTCCTGGTAGTTCCCTTCAAACCAGCGTACCTGACCTTCGCCTTCAAAGACGAGGAGGTGGGTGCACACCCGGTCGAGGAAGAAACGGTCGTGGCTGATGACCATGGCGCAGCCGGTGAAGTTGAGCAGGGCTTCTTCCAACAAGCGCAGGGTGTTCACGTCCAGGTCATTGGTGGGTTCGTCGAGCATGAGCAAGTTGCCACCCTCTTTGAGGAGCTTGGCGAGGTTGCAGCGGTTGCGCTCACCACCCGAAAGCTGATTGGCCATCTTCTGCTGGTCGGAGCCCTTGAAGCCAAAGCGGGACAGGTACTGGCGCACGGGAACTTCCTGCTTGCCTACTTTCACAAAGTCCGCGCCACCGGCCACTTCATCGATGAGGCTTACGTCGCCTGCGATGGAGCTGCGCTCCTGGTCGACATAGGAAGGCACCACGGAAGAACCCACGACGATTTCACCGCCGTCGGCCGCTTGCTCGCCGAGGATCATGCGGAATAGGGTCGTCTTACCGGTACCGTTGGGTCCCACGAGGCCGACAATGGCGGAACGGGGAATGATGAAGTTCAAATCTTTATAGAGGAGGTCTTCGCCGAAGCTCTTGGACACATTCTTAAATTCGACGACCTGCTCACCCAACTCGGGGCCGGGGGCAATCTGAATCGACGCGCTGTCGGCATTTTGCGCAGCGGCCTCTTTGGCAATGAGCTGCTCATACTCGGCAAGACGGGTGCGGGACATTTCCTGCCGGTCCGTGTTGCTCATCTTGATCCATTTGAGTTCCCGCTCCAGGGCCTGGGCGCGGACGGAATTTTTCTTTTCCTGACCGGCCATCTTTTGCAGCTTTTGGGCGAGCCAGCCGGAGTAGTTCCCCTCCCACGGCACACCCTGGCCGTGGTCGAGTTCCAGGATCCACTTGGTCACATTGTCGAGGAAATACCGGTCGTGGGTCACGATGATGACCGTGCCGGGATAATCGCGGAGCTGAATTTCCAGCCAATCGACGGTTTCCGCGTCGAGATGGTTGGTAGGTTCGTCGAGAAGGAGCAGGTCGGGCTTTTCGAGCAGGGCTTTACAGAGGGCCACGCGCCGCTTTTCACCACCACTCAAGACGCCGATTTTCCGGTCGTCTTCGGGCAGGCAGAGGGCTTCACCGGCCTGATTCAAGACCTGCTCGAGGCTCCAGGCATCGGCGGCGTCGAGCTTGTCCTGCAAGGTGCCCATCTTGGCGAGGAGGGCTTCCATCTCGTCGTCTTCCATGGGCTCGGCCATCTTCATGCCGATGTCTTCGAATTCCTTGAGCATACCCATGGTTTCCGCGAAGGCCCCTTCGAGGGCCTGGCGCACCGTATCTTCGGGATTCAGGATGGGCTCCTGCAAAACGATGCCCCGATCAAAACCTTTGGTTAAATCGGCCTGACCATGAAAGTCGTCGTCCATACCGGCCATAATCTTCAGTACCGTCGACTTACCCGAGCCGTTTTCCCCGACGATGCCGATCTTGGCACCGGGGTAAAAGCACAGATTGATGTCCTTAAGGACCTGCTTCTGGCCAAAGTACTTGTTTAAGCCATACATGGTGAAGATAAACTGCTCTGCCATTGTGCCTCGCTGGAAGGGTGGGGAAAGGGAGTAAAAAGGGGACCAAATCGCCCGTCATTGTAATATGGGGTGCGTGAGGCAGTCAAAAAGACCACCCCGAATGGTCTGAATTTCAGCGCAGACGTGCTTCTCTCGGGCGCATCTGAGAGCCGGCCAACGAAACAGCAGTGACCGATTTTCAGGCCCGTCGCACGAGGGAAGACCGTGCACTCGTCACCGCGACAGGGTACTATAAGGAAAATTAAATCAGGAGCTTACACATGAATGTATTGGGTGAAGGCCGCTTTGTACGGCTCATTGAACGAGACACCTACGAATTTGTTGAACGAATAGGGTGCACGGGCATCATTTCGGTCGTCGCACTGACTGCAGAAAATGAAATGATTTTTGTGGAGCAGTATCGCCACCCCGTCGACGGGCGGACGATCGAGCTCGTGGCTGGACTGGTGGGCGACCATGGCGAAGAAAGCCTGGAGACCGCTGTCCGCCGAGAATTACTGGAGGAAGCGGGCTATGAGGCACAAGACCTCCAGTTTCTGTTGGAGTGCCCGAGTGCGGGTGGCATCACGGCGGCCCGGGTCAACTATTTCCTCGCCCGGGATGTGGTCCGCGTAAACGATGGCGGCGGCGTGGACGACGAAGACATTGTGGTCCATGTAGTCCCGGTCCATTTGGTCCACGACTGGCTTCAGGAGAAAAACGGAGAGGGCCTCCTCATCGACCCCAAAGTGTTTCTGGGTCTCAGCGTCGCACTGCACGGCTGGAATGCGACCGTAACACCGACCCCATGACGAACAATGGTCGCACAATCAAACGGAATTTCGGGCAGGTAAGCCCGCTGGTGCAGTGGCTATCGCGCCAGTTGCTCCGCAGAATGGGCTGGCGTATCGCGGGCACCTTCCCCGAAGACGACAAACTCGTCGCCATCTTCGCGCCCCACACCTCCAACTGGGATTTTGTGGTCATTTACCTGATGGTGAATGCCTTGGGCATCCGGGGCAACTTCTTCGCAAAGCATACCCTGTGCCGGCCGCCCCTGGGCTGGTTCATGCGAGCGGTAGGCGCCATACCCGTGGTGCGACGTCGGACCGAAAACCTGGTGGACAGCGCGGTATCGGCACTGGCCCATCACGAACGCTTCTATCTCGGCCTGGCACCGGAGGGCACGCGGCGATACACAGACCATTGGCGGACAGGCTTCTACCACATTGCAGAACGGGCGGACGCGCGGATCCTGCTGCTCTTCGCCGATTATGAAAAGAAAGAAACCGGCCTGGGCCCCATCATCACTCCTTCAGGTGATATGGCGGCCGATTTTGAAATGATTAGCGCTTTCTACGCGGACAAAGTTCCCCGTCGTCCGGAAAACCGCAGCGACGCGGTGTTGGGTGCGCCCCGCACCAAAAGCGGTAACGACGAGGAAGGGACCGATTGATACCGGCCCCATCCTCCGGCCGTCGAGGGCAAACTACGATACTTTGACGAGATAGGTTGTCACCCGGAGCGCTTGCGATGTTTCCTGCGCAGGGTCGGTACACCGAACCATCAATTCATGGTCGCCCGCCGTGTCGAAGCTCCCCGACCACGTGGCACCACCATCCACCGCGTTGCCGTCAACCGTCCAGGCATACTTCCCGTAACCGGCGGGGGCGGTGAAACGGGTCGTACTGCCTGCGCTGGCTTCCGCCAGAACCCGTGGTTCCTTGACCACCACAACGGTGCCCAGACCGAGGGCAACGACCCGTTCCGCTTCTTTTTCGAGGTACGCAATGTCGTAGATACCCACCGGGTCAACGGTGTAGGAAAACTTGCCGTCCGCTGTCGGAACCTCGACGCCATTCACCATCCAGACGGCACGCCGTCCTTCGGCGACAGCGATGTGCTGTTCGATTTTTTGGCCCAGATAGTAGGTGCCCGTAAAATCAAGGTCGATGCGCTCCCTCCCCAGCGGTTGGCTGATACCCAACTGGGCTTTTATCTCCTCCACCGAAACGCCCTGACGTTGGGCACGAGCTTCCAGGCCACTGTCGGCGATGGCGGTAAGTGATTCTACCGCTACCCGCCCCTCACCATGGACTGTCTTGATGACCAGGTCATAGTTTCCCTGCTCCAGCATCTCGGTAGGAACGATAGAGATTTGTCCGTCGCTCTTGGTGACCGAAATCATATGATCATAGTCGTAGTCCGCCACATAGAGCTTTACCGATTTCACATCACTTGCCGCGACGGGCATGCCGTTGTGGGTAACCGCAATTTTCACCCGAGTTGTGATGGTGGTGAAATTTACGTGCGCCGGGTTGACCTCTACGGCGCGTACGGGCACGGTGAAGAGCACCAAAAGCAGCGTAGCCAGGGCGACTGACGCCCAAGGGCGAAACAATGCCGTGGTTAATGATGAGCGTGATTCGGTGTGTTGATGCATATGTGTTTCCCCGATGGGGCCTTTCAATGGGTTGATAACCTACTTATCTCACAAGGTCAGGGAAAGGTTCCACCAAGCACGAGAAATCTTTCTAGTCCTGTTGACGCCCCCCTCGGTTGGGCGATAGACTGGTAAAACCGCCGTCGGCGGGTTGACATGAATCCAACAGGAGCGCAATACCATGAAAAAGCCCCTTCCTACTCCCCGCAGCGAAAAACCGGGCCTTTCGCGACGCAAGTTCCTCGGCACGACCGTTGCCGCATCGGCCGCCGCGACTTTCGGTTTTCCCGCCATTGTCCGCGGACAGAATCTGAATGACAAGCTCAACATTGCAGTCATCGGTTCCGGTGGTCGTGGTGGTGCCAACCTCAACGGCGTTCAGTCGGAAAATATCGTTGCCTTGTGCGACGTCAGCCAGGACAATCTCGACGGCGCTGCGGAAAAGCATCCCAAGGCGCGAAAAGAACGGGATTTTCGCAAACTCTACGATCACGCTTCGGAATTCGATGCCGTCGTCGTAAGTACCTGCGAACATACCCACGCCTTCGCGACCTTACCTGCGCTGCAGTTGGGCAAACACGTCTATTGCGAGAAGCCCCTCACCCACAGCATCTACGAATCCCGCATTATCCGGGAAGCCGCCAACAAGGCGGGGGTAGCCACGCAGATGGGCACCCAGATACATGCCGGCGACAACTACCGTCGTGTGGTTGAGTTGGTCCAGTCCGGGGCCATTGGTGCCGTGAGCGATGTGCACGTCTGGGTAGGCCGGGCGTGGGGCTGGCATGAAAATGAGGCCGCTTCCCAGGCCGCGAAAGACATCGTATTCGTCCAGGATCGCCCAAAGACGGCCGACCCGATTCCTCCGGGCCTCGATTGGGATCTGTGGCTGGGACCGGCGCCAGAGCGGGCCTTCAGCAACCTGTACGTGCCGGGACCCAAGTGGTATCGCTGGTGGGATTTCGGCAATGGCACCATGTCCGACCTGGGCAGCCATTGGATCGACCTGCCATTCTGGGCCATGGACCTGGATCACCCCTTGACCATTGAAGCCAGCGGCCCGCCCGCCAATCTCGAAGTGGCACCGGCATCCATGGAAGCCACCTATACCTATGGTGCCCGTGGCGACCGTGGCCCCCTTTCTCTCTCCTGGTATCAGGGCACCCACAAGCCGAAACTCTGGCACGAGCAGGCCATTCCCCAGTGGGATAGTGGCGTGCTCTTTGTGGGCGACAAGGGCATGCTCCTTGCCGACTATGGCAAATATATGCTGCTACCCGAAGAAGAGTTCAAGGGATTTGAAGCCCCTGCCAAAACTATCCCCGATTCTATCGGCCACCATGCAGAATGGATTCACGCCTGTAAAACGGGTGACCCCACCACGTGTAACTTTGAATATGCAGGGTGGCTCACGGAAGCCAATCACCTGGGCAATGTTGCCTATCGCGCCGGGAAGAAACTGGAGTGGGACGCGGCAACCATGACCGTGAAAAACGTCCCCGAAGCGGAACGCTTTATCCGCCGCTCCTATCGTGAGGGCTGGAACCTGATCTAAAATCTCTGGGGGCACGCAGGACAGCTGTTCTGCGTGCCTTTTCTATGCTCTCCCGCTATCCGACGCCCCATCGGCATTCGCCGTGTTCTGTGCCTTTTCCCGGTACATAGCGTTGTCGGCATAGGCCAACAACTCTTCTGGATCGGTACCGTTTTCGGGGTAGAGACCTATGCCGAGGGATGCGCCCACCGATACAACACCGCGATCGGTTTTTATCGGCTGCTCGATCGCACGCAGCAAGTTTTTTCCGACGGCCAACGCCCCCTCCCGCTCGGTAGTATCCGGCAGCAGAATCACAAACTCATCGCCACCGACCCGGGCAACCGTGTCACTGCCTCGGACCGCACCACGCATGCGTTCTGCCACTTCGCACAAAACCAGATCGCCGCAACGGTGACCATAGGTATCATTTATGGGTTTAAAGCGATCGAGATCTACATATACAATGCAGAATTGGGTGTCATAGCGCTCCGCCATGGCAATGCGCTGCTCCAGCCGCTCAAAGAGGAGACGCCGATTGGGCAAGCCCGTCAGTGTGTCGTGAACGGCCATATGATGCACTTTCACGCGCTCCCGAAGGACGAGATAGACCAATAATGCCATTACACCGGCCGCGAAGAAGTTGAGCACCCGGCGTGTATAGAGCATTCGAGATATGGTCTTATCCAAGCCGCCTTCGGGCAGGATAGCAATTTCCCAGAGTCCTCCCGGCAACTCAATGGATTGGCGAATCGCATCACGCTCAAAAAGTTGGGCATCTCCATAGACATAGGGCGCGTCACCCAACACATCGGAGTCTGTGCGGATTGCCCAGTCCATTCCGTGAGAGGCCTGAGAGTTTTCCACGGTATCGAGGAGAGACGGCACATCAACGACCATGCTTATGATGCCCCAATAGCGACCATCATAAAGAAAAACCGGAGTATAGGTAATGATGCCATAGCCGCCCTGCACCAGTTTGACGGGCCCCATGACCACGGGACTTCGTACTTCGATTGCGCGCTGTACACCCCGCTGTTGATCGGGAAAATCCTTGAACTCCAAACCAATGGCCGCTACGTTGCCCTCCAGAGGATAGACATAGGCGATTTTGTTGTTTGGTGCCAGTCCAATATTACGAATATTGTGCCCTTGCTGATACACCGTGGAGAGCAGCCTGGCGACGGTTGCATCGTCCAAATCGGGTTCCAGCGAAAGATAGCCCGTCAATCCAATCCCCAGGTAGACGGTGGAGTTCAGTTCCCCCTCGATTCTCGCGCGCACGGTCGACGCCCGGGCCATCACCTCACTTCGGGTGGATTCCCGCTCGCGCTCAACTTCAAGTCGCAACACATACTCGCAGAGCAGGTGTATCATTACAAATACGAGTGCACACACCACCCGTGGGTGCCTGTAGATTCGTTCAATCACAGCATGGCCCCCCTGGATATCTCCGTGCCATATGGCAAATCCTCTCGATTCCCGACTGTGTCGCTCACTGGACTGAGCGTCCTCCCTTCAATGTACCCAACTGGAACTAAACTTGCAACTGTCGGGACATACACAACGTGGCGCGGTGTAACCTGAAGGGCAGATTCGTGGTCTGATGGTGCATGCTGTGCCGTTTATACCGTGCCGGGCGACGGTACCCGGACGTCACGTCACACCGTTGCCTGTGCACCATTTTCGTAAGCCCATGTTTTGTCCTCCTTGCCCGACGCATGGTATTATGTCGCCTTTAGTTTACAACCCTCGGAGTAGTTAGTATGGCCGCCGACAGTGCCCCCGTCCAAATCGAAAACAGAATATCCTCGTTGGACCAATTTCGAGGCTACGCCATTTTTGGCATGCTTCTCGTCAACTTTTTTGGACATTACAAGACCGCGTGGGTCGAAGAGCTGAATGACTCGTGGCTCAAGAGTACCCTCGACCTGATTTTCCATCAGCAACTGCACCACCACGGCGAATACATGACCTATGCCGATACTATCGCGCCTATTTTCATGTTCGTGGTCGGTATTGGCATGCGCCTCTCCTGGACACGACGGGTAAAACATGTGGAACCCGGTGCAGCGCGGAAGGCCATGGCAAAGCGGTATTTCACCCTCGTGCTCATCGCTTTCGCTATTTACAGTGGCTGGCTGTGGGACGCTTTGATGAACATCGGTCTGGCCGGTCTGGTCGCTTTGCTCATTGTGGATAAAAAATGGAGCGTGCGTATTGCTTATGCCGTGGGACTGGTCGTTGCCTATCAGCTGATTTTCTCCTTCACCAGCTACGGTGAATGGCTCCTTCGCATGGGCCAATACGGCAAGGAACTGGAGTATCCCTTCATTACCATGTTCCTGCCCCTGCGGGATGTGCTCCTGGACGTCCGCATTAATGGCGGCCTGATTGGTCACTGGAGCTGGGCATTCATGCTTATCTTTGGCACCATCGCCTATGACATTATGGCCACACAAAATCGCCAGAAAATCCTCACCGGCCTCATCGGCTTCGGTGTGGTGCTGACCATTGCCGGTTTTGGTGCGCGCTATCTGGGCACCACGGCCTACTATGAGAAGGCCGAGCCCTACGCAGCAGCCCGCATGCTCGCAGACGACTTTGAACCCGTAAATACCATTGTTGGCAAGAGCCCCGGCATATTCTCGTCTGTCGCAGCAGGCAATCCCGAAGCGGAAGCCGCGCTTGGCAAGCGGGATATGAAAGCCTTTGCGGAACTGACCAAGGATAAGCTGACGGTACTCGCTGAAAAAGCGCCAGAAAAAGCCCCCCGCCTGGGTAATGAGTGGGTATTTTCCAAAAACTACCAGACCATGCCTTTCGCGTTCTGGGCAACCGCACTCTGTCTCTTTCACTTATTGCTCTTTTATGTGATTTGCGACATTCTGAAATGGAATGTGCCCTGCATGATGGTTATCGGACTGAACCCCCTCTTTATCTACATTTTCCAGTCGCTTACGCTGGATATGCTGTCCAACGTCATCGCTTACCTCGACGTGAAGAATACAACGAGTGGCACCCTGGTTCTGGGCTCCTTCGTTGCCTACTTCGGCCTGGTCTACGCCATGGCCCACTACATGTATAAACGAAATATCATCGTAAAACTCTAGTCGCCCGAAATTTCGGTCGCCCAGCAAAATAATAATGGCGGACCTGCCACTTGGGCAGGTCCGCCTTTGTTACGTATAGGTCCCGGGCTGCCGCGGTGCCGCCCCCATATCCATGGCATTCCTCAAACAAAGGATGGGATATTCTTATGCGATTGCCTTGGTCTTGTTGTTGTATCGCAGCTGCCCGCCTCTATAGAATGGGTAGGCTCTCTCCGTCGACCAGAACACGGCAGCATCCATTCGTGGCAATACGAGACCGGGCCACCGATGTATGGTATCGGGACAACCACCCGGTGTTTTGGTAGATTGAGCACGCTGAATACGAGACCATGTCGTGCGCCATCACGCCGGTTGCCCGCTGCGTGGGTCGCCCCAGTACACGCAACCGGCATCGCGCCCGCCGCAAAGATAAATTCTTAACGGCTTGTCATATTTAACAGTATTGACGTCGAACTTTACGCATCCACGCTTTGATTGCTTTACGATTCCATGCTAAACTTCCACCCCGTACCCTCAGTCGTGCCTGGCAAGCACAAGCCCGTTTTTTGAAAGGTCCATGATGTTCATTGGTAGTAAGACGGACAGCACGGTTTTCGATGTCTTTAAAATTGGATTGGCGTCGTTGATTCGGCAGATGGGCATGCCCACTGTATTCAAGTTCTCCACGGATATCGCCGTCATGTCGGCCCGGGCTGCGGACGTCAACAAACGCGTCGACTATCTTCAGATCAAGTTCAAGGTCAAAGAAGATGCGACCCTGGAAGCGATCAAAGCGAAGATTGAAGAAACCCGCATTCAGTGCCATGTCGATTTGAAGGAGGGTAAATGTTCTATTACCGTGCCCCCCTTCGAGCTGAGTCAGGTACCCCGCCTCGCGTCTATCGACAGCGTGGTAGAGGCGTTCATCGTCAGCAGCCTTCGCTCGATGACATGGACACTCACACCGGAAACCTTCGTTAAGTCCGATTTCAACATCAACATGTTGATCGAGACCATGGAGAAAATCGGCGCATCCGATCTTCACCTTCGTGCCGGTAACCGACCCTATATCCGCCTCGATGGTGATCTCACAGCCATGGACTACAGTGTCGTGTCGGCCGACGACATGAGGCGCATCATCCTGGAGCTCGGCGGCGAGGCAGAGCTTAATCTCCTGCAGACCGAAAAAGAATCCAGCTTTCAGTATCACGCGGCGGGTGTGGGCTATCTCCGTTGCTCCGGCTATATCAAGACCGGTGCCATGGCGCTCGCTATTCGCTTAATCCCGGAAGCGCCCATCCCACTCGCCAAACTGGATCTGCCACCCATCGTGGAGAAAATGTGCTGGAAACATCGTGGTCTCTTTCTGGTATGTGGTATTACGGGTAGTGGTAAATCCACGACGCTGGCGGCCATGGTGGACTACATCAATGAAAATCGCCAGACCCACATTATCACCACAGAAGACCCCATCGAATTCGTGTATACGGATAAAAAGAGTATCATTTCCCAGCGTATGGTGGGCCGCGATACCTTTTCCTTCGCCAATGCTCTTCGCGGCGCGTTGCGTGAAGATCCCGACGTAATTCTCGTGGGCGAAATGCGCGACGTAGACACGATTCGCGCTGCGCTGAGTGCGGCTGAAACGGGTCACATGGTGTTCAGTACCCTGCACACGACCACCGCCATCGATACGGTCAACCGTATTATCAGTTACTTCCCGCCGAGCGAACGAGACCTGGTACGCCAGGAGGTGGCCTACACGCTGATGGCGGTCGTATGTCAGCGCCTGCTCAAGCGTAAGGGTGGCGGCCGTATTCCCTGTGTGGAAATTCTCATCGGCGGACGGCCCATCGTTCGTGACGCTATTGAAGAGGGCGATCTGGACAAGCTTCACGGCATCATGGAGCAGGACAGCGAAATGCAATCCTTCGACCAATACGCCGTGGAATTGTATAAGCAAGACATTGTAGAGCGTTCCGAAGCCATCTCCGCCTGCGCCGATGTGGAAGCCTTTGAGCGGGTCATGTCGGGCATCATGTCATCCAGCGGCAAACTGCTGAAATAATACCCCAGACTATCCCATGCGGTGGCCCAGTCAACGGGCTACCGCATTTTTTGTGCCTGTCCTATTCCAGGTACCCCAGGGATTCCAATTGTCCCGCGGTTTCCGCATCGAGCACCGTGGGCACCGTGGGTTCGATGGCGTTTTCCTCGCAAATCGTCAGATACCCTTCGATGGCCTCATCGAGCTGGGTCTGGGTCGCCACCACCCCTTCGTCACCGGCTAAATTTGTCTGCTCTCCCGGATCTTCGGACACATTGAAAAAGGACGTAACCGGTAGCTCTCGCGGATTGTCTGCATTGGCCCGAATCAATTTGTGGGTTCCGGTGCGAATGGACTGAAGTACGATACCTTCAAAGTTATTTTCGGCATAGCTGTAGTCGATGGTCTGATTGCTTGGATTCCAATCGCTATCGAACAACGATTGGCCCTGCATCATGGCACCCTTTTCCAGCCCTGCAGCCTGCAACAGGGTCGGTGCGATATCGAGGTTACGTGCCAGGCTTGTATTCACCTCTGAACCCCGAAGATTGCCCGGAAGCTTCACCGCGAAGGGGATGTGGGTCTGTTCTTCATACAAGGTCTGGCCATGCCACCAACCGCCATGCTCTTGAAACTCTTCTCCATGGTCCGCCGTAAGGATAATCAGGGCATCATCATAAAGGCCCCGTTCTTTCAAACCCTCAAAGAACTTGCCCAGTTCCCGATCGAGATATTCTATTTCGCCCATGTAGGCCTGGCGCATACCGTCGAGGTGAATCGCGGGGTCGGGGTTACCCATGCGCTTCCGCCCGTAGCCACCACCCGGTGCTTCTGGGGCCATGAACGGGTCGTGGGGGTCCATGAAGTGGGTAAACAAGAAATAGGGCCGGTCGGCGGGAACGCTGTCGCTGTCGAGCCAGGCAAGCACCGTGTCTTTCACGGCGGCCGCCGGCTGATAGTAGTCCGTCACCTGAATAGCCCGTCCGAGTCGCTTGTTGGCCACCTCACGGACCTTCAGGAGCACTTCATACATGGATAGCATGGCCGCAGACGGGGTCGCCCCGAAGTGAAGGGCCTTCTTCATGTCCACATACTGATTGAAACCCTGATCGTAACCGAATACGGAAGTAATGTTCGGATTGTTGGCGTAGCCCTGGGTGTAGTAGCCCCCCGCCCGCAACAGCTCCGCCACCGTCTCTACATCGCCCGGCAGGCTGGCCGTTTTCGTCACCGCCGTGTGGCACTCGGGATACATCCCGGAAAAAATAGAGCCAAAAGAGGCTTTGGTCCAGGATGCCTGCGAAAACCCGTGTTCGAAGCGTACGGCGTCGGTGAAAAACTCGTCTATGTGGGGCGTCTTCGTTTCGATCGCGCCATTGTAGGCCGGAAGATAATCCGCCCGCAGGGTATCGACCGCAATCAGAATGAGATTGGGGCCCGTGGCCGCGTCCACTGATTCCGCGATGGTCGGCTCGGATACGGGGCGGTAGCTGGTCTTGAGTAGCTGGGCCGGAATGAAAAACAGGCCATAGGCTACTACGCCGGCTACGATAAGGGTTCCTGGTTTACCCCACGACCTGCGTCCCAAGGCGCGTGCAATACCCAGTAGAAGTACGCCACCGACCAGAGCCACCACGCCCACAAAAAGTGCCAGAGATAGCAGACCGCTGCTGTCGGGCATGTGGCCGTCGTAAACATCACGACGAAGTCGAAAAAGACCAATGACCAGCCCGCCCACGATAGTCGTCCCCACAAAGGACAGGGCATAGGTCCACCAGAGGGGGGCAAATCGGTTGAAAAGCAGATAGAGGAACAAGAGGCCAAAGGCCACCCCTTTTCCTACGGCACCGAAAATCAGCCCATAGACCACCACCGACCAGACGAATATCCCTGTGTCGGGAAGGGTACCGAGGGCATTTCCAATCCAGCCGCTTTCTACCAGCCCAATGAGCGCACCTGCAATCATGCCCGCCATCGTACCGGCCGTTAAGGTGCCCAATACCTTGGGGCGATAGAAGGCCAACTCCTCTTGGGTGAGGTGCAGTGCCGATTCATTGCCCGTACCAACTTTCGCCCGAACCTCAGCAATGTCTTCCAGGAGCTCGTCTCGGTTGGGCCGCCCGGTAAGGAGCAGCAGGGGGATACTCAACACAAACGGTATGACTTCGCCAAACCACAATCCCAGGTGACCAAAAAGCAGCGCCTTGGAACTGCCTGCGGTACCCCCAAGCAATGTCACCATGACCATTTCACGAACACCAACGCCACTGACGGTAGGCGCAAAAACGGAACCCACGATCAACAACGGGCTGGCAAAGAGGATTTCGAGGATTCCTGTATTCTCGGCGCGAATGGCCGAGGCGGTGCCAAAATACATGAGGCAGATAGCCAAATGTACACACAGCCCGAAAAACAGTGCCTTAAACAGGGCTCCCCGGTGTGCGCTATAGGCCGTCGCGGCAATACCGAGTTTGTTCACTTTGGTGCGAACGGAATTCGGCACCGGCAGGGAAGCCATGAATATCTGGATGACCCGGGGCTGCAACAGGAGTAAGAGACTCACCCCAATAAAGGTTGCCAACACACACAAGACCAAAGCGAGGATCACCAGATTAAAATCGAATAGTCGTAGTCCCAACGGCAGCGTGATAAAGACCAGCGAAAAAAGAGCAATAATGCCGGTTAGCTTTTCGACGGCAATGACCGTAGCACAGCGGATCGGTTCTCCGGTGTGGCGGGCGGACTCGACCAGCCGGTAGCCATCCAGCCCGAGGGTGCCGGGCAGGAAGAGCCCGATGGCCCGCCCCCAGAACCAGCACTTGGTCAAATACCAGAAGGGAATATGAACACCCTGGGCCCGGAGCAGAATCCGCCACCGGGTAACGCCCGCAAAAATCCCCGCCAACTTTATTACCACTGCAAAAGAGAACCAGAACGCGGCGGTTTTCGGATCAATCGACTTGAGGTCGTGAAACAGTTTTCCCGGCGTTATATCCTTAAACAGATCGGGGCGAAACCCGAAGGTCTCGGGGCGAAACAACAGCACAAACAGGGAGGTGATAAAGGCTAACTTGGCGCTGAAAAAGAGAACGCTCTTCCAGTGATCCCGCAGCCAGACAAACATGGATTTCATGGTACGCTCGATTCAAGAAACAGGTAAGATTATCCGTCGGTTGAACCTGAAAGGGTAGCATACAAAGCGCGCGAAAGGACAGTTGCGAGGTCATCAATTACGAGAGACTACCGCCCCTCGACGCCGATACTGCTCCATGGATTGCTGCGTGGGTCATGATATGAGTTTCTGTCATGTACGGAGTTCCAGGGAATTTCATCGCCCCGTCCATGCCATCCCTTAGCCTTCCAGATCGTATTTCTGCAGCCGGTAGCGGAGGGAGCGTGCCGTCAGACCCAGCAGACTTGCCGCGCGCTTCTGAGAATAGCGCCCTTTTTCCAGGGCCTGTTGAATCAGATCGATCTCCAGATCGGCGATCAACTGCTCCATGTCCATCCCGCCATCGGGCACCACCGCCGCCAAGGGCGATGAAGCTACATCCCGGTCGGGCTGGTAACTGGACAGGTTTTCCGGCAGGTCATCGAGGCCAATCTGATTGTCCAGGCACAAGGCAAGCGCCCGTTCCATTACATTGCCAAGTTCACGAACGTTCCCAGGCCAATTGTAACGATTCAAAGCCGTCTGTGCCTCGGCCGATATTTCGAGGTCTTCCCGTCCCATCTTCCGTGCATGGTGTTTTACGAAGTGACGGCACAGCAGGGGAATATCATCTTTACGATCCCGCAGCGGCGGCACCGTAATCGGAATCACGTTCAGGCGATAAAAGAGATCGCTGCGAAAGGTGCCTTCCTCGGCCATCTTCTCCAGGTCACGGTTGGTCGCCGATACAAGGCGCACATCCACCTTGATGTCCGTGGTACTGCCCACCGGCGTTACGGTGTTGTTATCCAGCACGCGGAGCAATTTCACCTGCAACATGAGTGGCATTTCGCCGATTTCATCGAGAAAAATGGTGCCCCCATTGGCCACGACAAAGAGACCTTCTTTATCATCGGTTGCACCGGTAAAGGACCCTTTCTTGTGACCAAAGAGTTCGCTTTCCAGGAGGTTTTCGGGAATACCGCCGCAATTTATTGCCACAAAAGGCTTATTCGCGCGGTTACTCAGATTGTGCAGCGCCCGGGCCACCAACTCCTTACCCGCACCACTTTCTCCGTGCACGGCGACCGTGCTGGGCAGGGCGGCAACGCGCCGAATCATTTTCATCACACTTTGAAAGGCCGGACTCTTGCCAATCATGTTGTCGATGTCGCCCTGTCGGGCCTGCTCTTTACGGAGTGCTATATTCTCCCGAAGCAAGTTGCGCTGGGCTATTGCGCGCTCAATCAGGATACGAATTTCATCGTTCTTGAAGGGCTTCATGATGTAGTCAGCCGCGCCGCGTTTCATGGCCTCGATGGCCGTTTCCACCGAGCCGTGGGCCGTCATCATGATGGCCGGCGTACCGGGTGAATTGGCTTCAATCCAGCTCAAGAGCTTCATACCGGCATTGCGGTCCTGCCCCATGTGCAAATCGGTCAACACCACATCGTAGTGCGTTGCTTCGAGCAGCTCACAGGCATTGGCCACATCATTGGCCGTTGCGACGTCATACCCGTCGTTTTGCAACACGATCTCGAGGAGTTCGCGCATACTTAATTCATCGTCCACTACCAGGACTTGCTGTTTCATCGACACCGCTTACGGCCTCCTTGTAGGGTCGCTGTACGCTTCGGCTGTTTCCCGGGCCTGGGGCAGGCGCACACTCATCGAGGTGCCACCGCCAGGACGAGACGCCGCCTGAATGGTTCCGTCGTGGGCCGTAATCATGCGCATGCAAATGGCAAGTCCCATACCCACACCCCGGGCTTTTTCGGTATAAAAAGGCTCAAATATCTTGGCCACTTTGTCGGGCGAAATACCCGGACCGTTGTCATTAAAGCATATTTCCATGGGGCCACGACCATCATTGTGATCCAACGTAATTTCGAGGATTCCATCTCCGGCCATGGCTTCGATCGCATTCTGGCCCAGATTGGTAAAGACCTGCCATATTTGGGTCTTATCCCCCGTGACCAGACAGGGCTCATCGGGCGTCCGGAGCGTTATAGTCAGATCACCTTCAGCGCCATACTTCCGGCGAAGTTGCTCGTCCACTTCCCGCGCCACGTCCCTAATATCAAACAAGGCATATCGTCGACTCGGGTCGCGGGCGAAATCAAGAAACCCCGTTACGATCTCATTCAGGTGGTCCGATTCCCGGACGGCAATCGCCGCCAGACGAGACACCAAATCGGGCGAATCTATATTGCGTTGCATCTCGTCCATGCTGCCGCGAATCGACGCAACCGGATTTCTAATTTCGTGGGCAAGGCCAGCGGAAAGCTCTCCGATAACCGCCATGCGATCCTGCTGTTGCAATTCCTTGCGCATCCGGGCCATTTCCGTAAGATCGGTAAAGGACGCAATGAGTCCCGTGAGATGACCGTGAACATCCCGAATCCGGTTGGTGGTAAGGCCGAGCAGCTTGGAGGAATCAACACCAATCTGCGTATAAAATTCGTAGCTCGTAAAATCTTTTTTCAGGCGCAGGGCCGTCGTCACCGGGCACTCGGCGCCCGACTCGGGGACGATGATGCCATCCACATGGCGACCGGCCACGTTGGCTTCCACCAGATTCAGGATGCCACAGGCGGCCTTGTTCATGGCCACGACAAGACCCTTGGCGTCGGTTATGAGAAAGCCGCTGTTCATGTTATCCAGGATTTCCCGCTGGAACTGCTTCATCCGACTGACGCGCTGATTCCAATAGCCGCTGATAAAGGCGGTGAAGAAAAAGGCCAATCCCTGGATGAGATAGTGGTACCAATGGGCGAGCTGGTCGTTCGCCTGCGGTGCAGTAATGAACACCTGATAGAACATATACAGGGAGGCCATCGTTGCAAAGACAAAGCCCTGCAACAGCCCCATGAGCACACCGGCTTCGAGGATAACGATTACCAGCAGGAACGTAAAAAAGCTGGTGTGCCCCCCCGTATAACTGATCGTGGCGGCAACCACGCCAAAATCCACCAGCACCTGGGTCCAGGTGAGAATGGCCGGCACCGAGTTGTCCCGCTTTAGAACAATTAAGTACCACATGCTGCTGGCAAATGCAGACGCGTAAATTGCCGTAAGCAGGTGACGAAAGGCCTCTTCCTCATCCGCGACCAATTGGGCACCAATGGCCACCACGACAAGCATGCCGATGCGGGCCAGCCCCACAAACCACAGCCATGTCGACGGCCCATCATAAGACGGCCGCAGGTAATCAAGAATCGTCGTTGTCTGTTGAAGGAGACGTCGGATCACATTCCCTTTTCCATCAGGTGCTGCAGGCCTTCGGCGTCCGCACTTCGCTTGAAGGCCATTTCCGTGGTGATAATTCCCCGCTTGGACAGGCGATAGAGGGACTGGTTCATGGTGAGCATACCCTCGCCTTTTCCAATTTCAATCATGGAGGGAATCTGCTCCAGTTTCTCGGCGCGAATCAGCGAACGAATGGCTGGGTTAGCCAACATGATTTCCATAGCAAGGGCCCGGCCCATACCATCGGCGCGGGGCACCAGCTGCTGCACCACAACGGCTTCCAACACAAAGGAGAGCTGGGTTCGTACCTGTGCCTGCTGCCCGGCGGGGAACACGTCGATAATACGGTTCATCGTCTGCAGAGCATCGTTGGTGTGGAGGGTCGCAAAGGCGAGGTGACCGGTTTCCGCCACGGTAAGGGCCGCCTGGATCGTTTCCGTATCGCGCATTTCACCAATAAGAATTACGTCGGGATCCTGACGCAATACGCGCTTCAAGGCCGCCGAAAAAGAGTCGGTATCGGCATGAATCTCGCGCTGATTTACGACGCTTCGGTTGTGTCGGTGAAGATATTCGATGGGATCCTCAATCGTAATGATGTGTGTATTGCGCTCACGATTGATTTTGTCAATTATCGAAGCAAGGGTCGTCGATTTACCGGAACCGGTGGGGCCGCATACCAGAACTAGCCCAAAGGGTTTATAGGCGAAATCAGCAATTACCCGGGGAAGGCCCAATTGTTCGAAGGCCAGAATCTCGAAAGGAATGGCACGAAATGCCGCCACCACCGAGCCCCGATCGCGATAGACGTTGAGACGAAATCGGCTCAGGCCTTCAATACCGAAAGACAGATCGCACTCGCGTGTCGATTCAAATTCCGCGATCTGATCTTCATTCATCACCGTATAGATGACTTCCTGGGTCTGCTCCGCCGAAAGACGTGGGTATCCAGGTAACGGTTCCAGACCACCATGGAGACGAATCATAGGCGGTGCGCCGACAACGATGTGCAAGTCACTGGCCCCGGCCTTAATCGCTTTGGTCAGCAATTCCTTGATATTCGGTGTGGACATTCTTCCTCCTTTGGCTGGTAATTCCCTGTGACCCAACTCGTATGTGCAACGCACGTGGCCGGTGCCAGCACCCCCCGATGCTAACCCGGCGAACACCTGCTCCGTACTATTCTCGGCAACCGATACATCGCCAAGAATCAGCGTGCAATGGGATTAATCGTGTGACGTGTGTTCCAATACCTGCTCGATAGTGGACACGCCTTTTGCTGCTTTGGCCAACCCATTTTGACGCAGGGTCTGCATACCGCAGGCGATTGCCTGATTCTTAATATCATACCCCGAGGCACGCTGCAACACGAGGGGCTGTAATTCAGGCCAGTTGAGCAAGGCCTCAATAACGGCGACACGACCACGGTAGCCCGTTTCTTTACAACGGCTGCAACCACGACCACGAACAAATTGTATTTGTTCCAGATAGTCAAAGCCGCGCCACTGGATGCGATCCAGCACTTCCTCAGGCACATTGATGGGTTCTTTACAATCCGAACACACCCGTTTGAATAGTCGCTGGGCAGCCGCCAGAGCAACAGACGATTGGACCAGGAAGGGCTCGATACCCATATCCATCAAACGGGGGAACACACCGGCCGCATCGTTGGTGTGGAGGGTACTCAGCACGAGGTGACCCGTCAACGCCGCTTTTACCGCAACGTCGGCCGTTTCACCGTCTCGAATTTCACCAACCATCACGATATCCGGGTCCTGACGCAGAATCTGTCGCAAGGCCGACGCGAAGGTGAAGCCGATGGTCGATTGCACCTGTACCTGGTTTACACCGAAGAGGTCATATTCGATGGGGTCCTCAACGGTAACCACATTGGATTCCGGTGAATTCAGTTTGTGAAGGGCACTATACAGCGTGGTCGTTTTACCCGAACCCGTGGGACCCGTCAGCAGCAACATGCCGTGGGGCAATTTGAGGGCCTCCAGCATGGCCGTAACCGGTTGGGGCTCAAAACCGAGGGTATCCAGACCGAGCGTCAGATTCGACTGATCGAGCACACGCAACACGATCTTTTCGCCATATTTACACGGAAGGAAACCAACACGAAAGTCAATCTCGCGGCCGTTGTAGCGAATACGAAACCGTCCGTCCTGGGGCAGACGGTGCTCGTCAATTCGGCACCCACAAAGGATTTTAAATCGGGCGATGATATTCTGCTGAAGACTCTTTGGGGGCGCTTTGGCCTCTTCCAGCGTACCGTCGACACGATAGCGGACCCGGATAAGTTTTTCGAAGGGCTCCAGGTGAATATCACTGGCACCCCGCTCAAGGGCGTTGAAAAGGATCAGACGGGCCAGCTTCTTCACGGGTTCGTCTTCTGCGCCCACTTCGAGCCGGGATACGTCTTCTATATCATCCGTTGTTTTGAGTTCTTCTACGTTGGCGTCGCCTTCTTCATGGCCCACAATTGAGGCGTAGAGATCTTCGGCCTTACCGCCACCATAGTGCTTATCAATGGCACCGGCCAACTCCGACGACACCGCCACCACCGGCTCAATTTCGTAACTCGTCAACATCCGCAAATCATCGAGGGCCATGATATTGAGGGGGTCGGCCATGGCCAACGTCAAGACGTCGCCGGTCACGCTCACGGGCAACATCTGGTATTGGCGGGCCAGCGTCTCGGGCACTTCGGAAAGCACCTCTTTGGGGATGGAATAGTGGGCCACGCGAATGTGGGGAATCCCCAGCTGCTCGCTGAGGGTAATGACCAAATCCTCTTCCGATAAATATTCTTTACTCACCAGGAGACTGGGCAAGCTCATTCCCGTCTGACGGTGCAGGTTGATGCACTCCTGCAACTGTTCCTGGGTCACAAGCTGCTGCTCGAGCAACATGTCCGGCAATCGCTTCTTAGTTGCGCGTGTCGCCATGGGTGCCCTCCTTTCCTGGTATCGCGCCTGAGACGCACTTCGGTGTTACTACGGGTTTGATGTATTCAGCTGGTTGCCGTTGACTTCGTGTCATCATGCCGCTTCTTCTCCCCCAATATGACTGAGAATTTCGGTCGCCATTTCCACGCTGATCGCTTCGTTGGAGAGCGCAGCGAAGGCGGTAATCTTGCGCAATGAACCCACCATTTTACGTATATCGTCTGATACCCGCATGGCTACGAGCGAACAGATTTCTTCGGGGAGTGTCACGCCACTCTGCTGCACATGTTGGCGCAATATTTTCATGCGCGTTTCCCATTCCGGGGGCTTGAGTTCGGCCACGATGCCGCTCGCGAACCGCGATACGAGTCGTTGCTCCAAAAGCCCCAGACGATCGGGCGCTTTGTCTCCTGCAATAATAATCTGCCGACCGCGCTGGTGCAACACATTAAAAATGTGAAAGAACTCTTCCTGCGCCTCGACACGGCCCCCCATAAACTGGATGTCATCCAGGATAAGCACATCCCAATGACAATAGTTGTCCCGGAAGGCCATCTGGGCGTCGGCCGCCAACGCCTCTTTCAGTCGACGTGAAAAGTGACTGGCAGAGACATAGCCAACCCGTTGGCCGGGATTGGTCTGTTGGATGTGATTTCCTACGGCGCTTATAAGGTGGGTCTTACCCAACCCGACGTGTCCATATAGAAAGAGGGGGTTGTATTCACTACCCGGCTTTGCGGCGACCGCCTGGCATATCTTTGTGGTAAAGGCGTTGGCTTCCCCGGGGAAAAATCGTTCAAAGGTCAGGCTCTCCAACGGCACTTCTGACTCCAAACCATCACGTACGCGGGCATCTTCCTCCGCCTGGCGGGGATCTTCTTCCCCCGCCGGGGTGGAACCGAAAGGCGATACAGAGGCATGGGCGGCACGATTGCCGTGTTGGAGATTCTGGACCCGCTCGTTCTGTACCAAGGTCGCTTCTATGAGTTGAGAGGTTTGCTGCGACGACTCTACCGCTGCTTCAGCTATTGCGGCCAGACGGGCACCCTGGATTTCCTGAGACTGCTGGCTGGTGGTGAGGATTTCCCGAATGGAGGTCACCATACCGGTCTGCGCTTCACGCAACGCAGCGACGACCTGCTCCATTTGTGCACTGCTGTCGCCCCCGCTATTGGCACGGGTTTGCACGACGAGCGTGGCGAGAACCTCCTGCATCACGCCGCCCAGGGTGTCACGCATGGTTTCCGCAATCGCCTCCAATGACGGCGCTTCAGGCTGATCAGACTTACTGGTCGCGCGGAGTTGCACCAGCACGGTCGCGAGGGCCTCTTGCATGGCCCCACCGACGCTATCACGAATGACCTCGGCCATCGTTTCGCCAGAAAGCTGTTCGGGCGCACGGGACAAGGTGTCTGACAAGCGCTGGAGTACTTCTTCCATGCCCGATGTCGCGGGGACAGCGGGTACCGGGGCCATTGCAGGCACTTCGACCGGAGGTGGGGGTGCACTGACCGGGGCGGGCGCGCGAACGACCCCTTTGAGTTCTTCTATGGAGGACCGAAAGGCGGCTTCCAGCCCCGACCAATCCGGTGCAGGAGCCGGGGCAGGGGTTGCAGTTGCGGCAGGAACTACGGGGGACCGGTCGGCCGATTTCAGGGCCTCCAGCACGGCTTCGCGCATTGAGGTCTGAATCATTTCGCCGAATCGCTCTATGGGAAAGGGCGCGTTCTCGGTTGGTGCCGGTGCCCGCTGTTCCCCTAGCTGCTTACCCAGCAACTCAGCGACACCACTGAATCCTGCATGAATGGCGGAAACCAAGGCGCCGGTATCCATAGCCGCACTGGACGCAGGCGGAGCAGGAGCAGGAGCAGGAGCAGGTTTGGGCGGGGCGGGTTTGGGGGGCAAGGCACTCAGGCCCAGAGAAGCGGCGCTCATTTCACCGCTACCACCACTACCGCCACTTTTGTTCCCCGAGAAATATTTGGTCATTACCTGTTCGAAGTGCGTCCAGTTGCACAAGATAGGTTTGACGCGCAATTCAGGACAGGCCGTGCGCACCGCGTCCAGGGCGGTCACGTCCAGCGGATCCACCATGGCGATGGTCAAAATCCGGCCGAGCTTGTCGATGGGAATCAGACCGTGTTCCAGGCACAGTGCTTCGGGAACCAGCGCCAGCACGTCGCTACCCACGTCATAGTCCAGCAAGCTGATATGGGGAATCTTGCATTTCTTTACAAAACAGGCATTGAGTGCTTCTTGGGTTACATAATTGGATTGGACCACGATTTTTGCAAGGAAGGCCCCATTCCTTTCACGCTCCGCCCTCGCCTCGGTCAGCTGGTCCGCTGTAATAAGCTGCGCATCGACCAGTAGATCGCCGAGACTATTGAAAACAGCGCCACCACGCCCATCCGGGTTACCGGCAGCAGACGGGTTGCCTGAGTTATCGCGATCATCGGTCATGTAAGTCGACACACTCCCTGGTACGGACGTATGGTGTCCCTGGTTGCGTGGTCTCTAAAAGTCCACGCGTATGGATCCATACTCGATTGTAACATCGAGGGGAAAAACGGTCAAACGAAAATTCTTTACAACTTCTTTAACGTCAACGCCTTGGCCAAACTGGCAAAATAAACGAAACGCAAACAACTTCCATATGCAGACCCCGAAGGCACCAGCAACACCACATATAGATGTCTGAGATAGATTCTGATCCCCATCTCATGCGAAATATCACCTATTCTCGGCCAGGGAGTGGGCGAATATTCATAGGGCTTCTTAGTTCTTCGGCAGGAACAGGGGATTTGAGTAGCTTTAGCGTCGGCGAAATGCCTGGTTTCGACGTATTGATACACCCCGAGGGGTCTGGGTTTGCCGCACTTTGGCACCCCAACGTATACTGGGGCCTTCCCAGGCGTGCTCACTACACGCCCATACGCCCCTTGAATGACAGGAATATCTATGAAACGCGGCGACATCGCAGCTCCAATATTGTTTTTAGTCCAGGCGGCACTCGCCCTGCTCCACGCACGTAGATTGGTGCCCGATGTGCCCGGCCTCGGTGATCAGTACTTCAACATTTCCGTGCTGCCCTTATCCGAGTCCCTCCGCTCCATCCGCACCCTGGGCTACCCCCTCTTTCACGCCATCATGGAGCGCCTGGGCATCGGGCTGGAGGACTACCCGCAGGCGCAGATGCTGCTCCTCATCGGATGCTGCGCCATTTTTGCTTTCGGATTGCGAAAATATGGCCTGTCGTCCCTGAGCGCATTGGCGGCCGCCTCCCCCCTGCTCTGGGTCGTGCCCACGACACTGGTGATGCCCGAAACGCCGGCGAAGTGTTTTGCCATTGCCGCCATCGGGTTTTTACTCTGGTCGGCGGGCACCCGAAGCCCCGTCGCCCTCATTGGTCTTGCCGCATCCCTTTTTCTCACCTATCAGATGCGCCCCGCCTTTTTGTTCATGCTTGTCTTTCTTCCCGTGTGCTGGTGTTTCCTCTACGTGCGCCGATGGGGCCTCATCGATCCCCGACGCGGCATACGTCAGGGACTCTACACCGCCGGGGCCTGTGTGCTGCCCCTGTTTCTGTTTTGTCTCCTCCGACTGATATTGGTCGGCCACTTTGGCCTCGTCTCTTTTGGTGGCCAGAACACGGTCGGCATTTCCGTCGAACTCCTGACGGAGGACAGCGCAAAAGCCTTACCCATGGAGGATCGGCCTCTCGCCATGCTCCTCGCCCGCGCACGAGACGGATGGCCCATTGAGCGCTTCATCACGGACCGGGGTTACCCCGATGATTGGGAGGGTATGGCCACCCAGTATTCCGCCAATGTAAATCGAATCGGGCGGGCCGTACAAGCCAAGTTTCCCCCCGCCGGAAGCTCCTCAGACAACGTAGCGCAAGACAAGGCCTTCAGTCGCATGAGTCAGCGCACCTTCATCGCGGAGTGGCGACGCTACCGCGCCTGGCTTGTTGGTGCGGCTATTGAAAGTTGTCGGGTCGCCGCCGATCTCTCCCTCGGGGGACGGGGCGGGATGGGCTTCGGCCTTTCCAGCATACCCTCGCTGGCCATCGGGGTGGGGCTGATCGCGCTGCTGCTCCTCAGTGGATGCATGGAACGACGGGCCTTCGGCGAAGGATCCCGCCCGTTTTCCGGCCATGGGACGACCATCGTATTGGTTCTGGCAGGACTCTTTTTCTTTTTCAAAATGTTGCTGGTCATTCTCGTGGAACCCCCCATCCCTCGCTATGTGCAGGCCGCCTTGTTTCTCGTTCCCTCGGTGGCGTCCCTTCTCCTCTGGGAACGGTGTGTCATCCTGATGGCCGCTCTCTGTAACCGGCCCTACTGGTATGGCCAATGTCTGGTTGCCTACCCTGCGGTACCCGATGCGCACCAGCCCATCGCCTGGCGTGCCCTTGCACACGCCTGGCGACCAAGACGCCCCGTGGCAGTGACCGCGCTGGTCATTGTATTTATCGTTGCGCTGGTCGGCTGGTGGAGCACCCGGGAGGATCGCTTTTTCAAACTATTTCAGACCCGACCGGATGTCGCCCGGGAAGCCCTGATTGCCGACGCCGACTACAACACCTGGCGAGACAGCCAAGGGGCTTCGGTCCTTCACTACGGTGCCTTACTCGACGACGAAGTCCTGGTCAATCACCTACTCAATGACCCGGCACTGGGCAACATCACGTCAGACGATGAAGCGACCCCCTTGCACTGGGTGGCCATGGGAAAGACAAACGGAAATATTGTGCCTTCCCTTATCACGGGTGGCCTTTCACCAGACGCTCCCGGGCCGCTGGGCCTCAGCCCCGTCCATCTGGCAGCCCTTTCGGGCAACGCGTCGGTGTTGACGGCGCTCCTGGACCACGGCGGAAATGCCAACGCCACAACCCCTGCCCAGGTTGCTCCCTTACATCTGGCCCAATCGGTGGCCATCGCCGCCATTTTGATGGAGCACGGTGCGGCCGTGGATGTGCCCGACGGAAGTGAGGCCACTCCCTTCATGTGGGCCCATACGCAAAAATTGGCAAGCTTTTTCCTAGAGCAGGGTGCCGACATCAATGCCGCGGAAAACTGGCGCTCCTTCGTCCGCCAATGCACCCCATTGCACAAAGCCGTGTACCAGAAAGACTTTCAACGGGCACGGTGGCTGTTGAAGGAGGGGGCGGATCCCAATCGGGGGGATATAAACGGCTTTACCCCGCTATTTTACGCCTTGTGGCGCAACGACCGCATCATGATTGAACTGCTTTTGGACTACGACGCCCATATTGACCAACCCGGTCGTTGGCTCACCTATAACCGAGACGATCCCACCTATCGCTTTACGGACATCTATGGAAAAACATTGGGACGCCATCCCCGACGCAACACTTTCGGAAAACTGGTGCCCGATGAGGCGGGGCTTCGTCCCCTGGACTGGGTCGCCTTTCTGGGAAACCAGGATTTAATTCGCCTGCTGGTCGATCATGGAGCTAACCTCACCTTAAAGAACGAGGAAGGCATGTCTGCCCTGCATTGGGCCATTTTGGGCTTCCAGGGAAAGGCCGAAAAGCTCCTCGAAGGGCTTGCCAATGATCCTGCGATTTTCGATAGCGCCACCCTGCCGCTGGCGGAATTCAGGACGTCCGTACAGGCGGGACGACGTACATTTAACGAGACGGTGCCTACCGCCAAGGTCGATGCCACGTTGATGGATAAAGCCCAGCGACTCGCCGACGAATATGAGGCCGGTGCCGCCAATATTCTGGAAGGGGACGATGGGTTTCTCTTCACCCGGCAGGCCTGCCAGTTTCTCCTGCAAAAGGACCTCCGTTACGCCGAGCCCGGCATCGCCACATCGGGCCCCTCTCCCGCGATGGCCTCTATCGTCGACATCGATCACCAGTTGAAGGCCCGGGGAATCCATCTCATCGTTGTCCCGGCCCCGCTGGCTATCGAATCCCATGCCGATGCGTTTTTTCCCGGCTGGGATAGGTCTCAACCGGCCTTTCCTCCCCGGGGAGAATTTATCAATGGGTTGTGTGAAGCGGGCGTAGACGCCATCGACCTCTTGCCCGCCTTTGTGGCCCACCGCCTCGCGGAGCCCGAGGATGCCCTGTATCTGAAGGAAGATGGGCACTGGAGCAGTCTCGCCATTGGCTTGGCCGCCGATGTCCTGTCGAAAAACATACGCGCCTTAGACCTCCCCCTGGATTTGGATCGGGTGGCCTATGGGGAGGTGCTGATTGACTACGAGGCGGGCCTTACGCCTATCGCCAGGCGTCTGCCCGAATCCCATTGGGCTCGCTATGAAAATACGGTCTGGCCTGTGTCCCAAGTGCTCCAGCAAGACGGCAACCCCTATGTGGACGACGAGCAGAGCCCCGTGTTGGTCGTTGGTGACAGTTATACCCTCCTGTTCAATGAAGTCTCTGGCCACCTGAGTGCGCGTCTTGCCCAGGCCCTCGGGCGACCGGTGGCGTCTCACCTTGCCAAGGCCGCGGGCCCAACGATCCCACGGGTACTGGCGCGTAAAGGTAAGGAATACATCGACGCCCGCAAGGTGATAATATGGGTCTTCAGTTCGGGCTATATACGACCGACGGGGAATGAGCAATGGGGAAATCTGGAACTACCGTGAATTGGCGCATAGCCCGATTCACGCTTCGGCGAGGTCGTTCCATCGGCGCATAAGGACAACAAGAGCGCGATGGCAAGAACAGCTTTTTTTCAATGTGAAGAGGCAGAGCAGCATCTCACCGGTGCGGGACATCCCGAGGCACCGGCGCGCATGTTGGCAATACGTCATGCCATGGAGGCGGCGGGTATAAAACCGGCCATCCAGGTAAAAAAACAACCAGCGGGATTGGATGATCTGGCCCGGTGCCACACGCAGGACCATATCGGTCTGGTGCAGCGGTATTGCACGAGCGGAGAGCCCTTTCCCGACCCCGACACCATCATGGGACCTGGCTCCTGGAACGCCGCGCTGTTGGGTGCTGGCGGGGCCATTGAGTGCGCGAAACTGGTACTTTCGGGAGAGTGCGACAATGCCTTCAGTGCCATGCGCCCCCCGGGACATCATGCGGAACGAAACAAGGTCATGGGTTTTTGTCTCTTTAACAACGTGGCAATTGCCGCCAAATGGTTGCGCACGGAAGGGGGGGTGAAACGGGTTGCCATCCTGGATTGGGATGTTCACCACGGCAATGGCACCCAGGACATCACCTACCAGGACGATTCCATTTTCTATTGCAGTCTCCATGAATACCCCCACTTTCCGGGTACGGGTCACCCTGCGCAGCATGGAAAAAACCATAGTAACTTGAATATCTGCATGACCGTTGATTGCGGTCCCGACGCCTGGCTGGCCGCCATTGAAGAAGATGTCTTACCGGCCTTCGAGAAATTTGACCCCGATTTTCTACTCATATCGGCGGGCTTCGACGCCCACCGCCTCGACCCACTGGCCAGCCAATTGCTGGAGTCGGAAACCTATAAAGAAATGACCCGCATGATTAAGGGAGTGGCCGACGGACGTATCGTTTCTGTGTTGGAAGGGGGGTACCACTTACAGGCCCTTGGCGAAAGTGTTGCCTACCACCTTCACGAGCTTCAACTGGACTAGCTTCCTTTTTTACGCAACCGCGTTGCCATGCTGCGGAAGAAACGGAGCAGCCGCTGCCAAAATCCTGTGGGTCCTTCGGTAACCGACGGTGCGCTCGGCGCGAGCCCCGTTTGTTGGCCCCGGTTAAGCTGCTGGTAGACGGCCAGGAGCGTCGCACCCGCCTCACCCGCACTGCGGTAGCGCTGTTCCGGGTCGGGTGCCAACGTATGCTTTAGAAAGCTGAGGCACCCATCGGGCAAATCGGCCGCGAGGGATTCGATCGTAGCATCCCGGGCCGGAAGATCCCCGGTCATCATCTCATAGAGCATGCGGCCCAGGGGGTAAATATCCGCCCGGTAGTCTGCCGTCGCCGCATTGCGCTCCTGCTCGGGCGAGTTATATTCCACGCGACCGAGGTTGGTGCCGATGAGGGTTAGCCCCTCGTCACATACATTTTTTCGGGCCAGTCCGAAATCAATAATCTTTACCGTACCATCTTTACACACCATGACATTTTCCGGGGCGATGTCACGGTGAATATAGCGCCGGTGCACATAATTCAGGCCTTTGGCCACGAGACACAGAATGTGCACAACGGAGCTGAAGTCCATGGGGTTTTTCAGATACATCCATTCGCGCAGGTTGTAGCCCTTGATGTATTCCATAGTGTAGTAGAGCATGCGGCCGTCTATACCGGCATCAATCAGGTCGACCACATTGGGGTGGTCCAGCGTCCGCAGCACCTCAACCTCCCGAGCAAATCGCGCGACGATCCAGTCGTGGTCCCGGTGTTTGTCGTGAAGGAGCTTCAGGGCGACATCACGATGTTTGCGCTCGTCGTAGACCAGATAGACCGATCCCATGCCGCCATAGCCCAATGTCTTTTTGACGACATAGCGTTCCGAGATCCGCTGCCCCGTAAGATCAACTACCTTCATTGACATGGCTTGGGGTAGTTGCGATTGGGTAACGGGGTGTGCAAAGGTTTCTCCCGGTCTCGTTTAGTGTGTCAGGACCCATTCATTAGGGATTATGGACGGTGTGCGTTGCAAGTTTTGCATAGGCAGGCCCCCGCGAAAGTCGTTTTTAGAACGCGATGTGAGGAACTTTTTGATTATGGCGAACCCGGATAAAGCCTACAATAATCTGGACTTTCTGAACTCTTCCGATGCGCGCCATATTCGTGTTCTTTGTGAGTTCGTTGAGCCCAAAAGTCGTTTTCGAAAATTGCGCGTAAAAGATACGATCGTTTTTTTCGGGTCGGCCCGCACCTTGCCTCCCGAGGAAGCAGAAAAACAGCGTCAGGCTGCTGAGACCGAAGTCGAGCGATCAGGCCCATTGCCCGAACTTTGTGTGGCACTGGAACGGGCAGAGCGGGCTGTAAAACATGCCCGGTATTATGGGGATGCCCGTGAACTTGCCGAACGCCTGACCCACTGGAGCAGCCAGCTCCCCAAATCGGGTCATCGATTCATGATTTGCTCTGGCGGTGGACCGGGCATTATGGAAGCGGCCAACCGGGGCGCCCACGGAGCCGGGGGGAAATCCGTTTCCCTCAATATCAGCCTGCCCTTTGAACAGGCGGGCAATCCCTACCAAACGCCAGAACTTGCCTTTGAGTTTCATTACTTTTTTGTACGGAAGTTCTGGTTCGTTTATCTCGCCAAAGGGTTTGTCGTTTTTCCGGGCGGCTTTGGAACAATGGATGAACTTTTCGAGGTCTTGACTCTGATTCAAACGAAAAAGTCGGCAAAACGCATGCCTATCGTGCTCTACGGCAAGGCGTACTGGGAAGAAGTAATCAATTTCCAGGCACTCGTCGAATGGGGCACCATCAGCGCCGAAGACCTGGACCTGTTCCAGCTGTGCGATTCCGTCGATGAGGCCTTTACCTGTCTGACGGGGCAGTTGAGCGAACTCTATCTCGATTGACGAAAGAACTGCATCGTGGGTGCCCTGGCAGCCTGTTACAACGCGCTGCCAGGCATCTGACTCCTAATTACTTGAGACAATAGGACTGTCCGGTGATGGGTCTGCGCCAACGGCATATCGTATTGACCCGGTCGCATCTATTCGGAACCCGTGCCAGCCAGTCGCGTTATACTCGACGGGCGTCGCAAAGGCCACGAAATTCAGCGGATCGCCGCCAACGCGATACACATAACCATTTTTTGGCTCGATCCACGTTCCTCCCGTAAGGAAGGGCGGGTCTTCGTTGGTCAGGGCCGCCATATCGGTGGCATAGACATAGTACTGGGTGTTGTAGCTGTTTTGCGCATCCAGAATTACGCGAAGACTGGCTACTGCAGAGGCTTCATTGGCCTGAATGCGGGTACGAATATAGTTGGGCACGGCGATGGCCGCGAGGATAGCAATGATCTCTACGACGATCATTAATTCAATGAGTGTAAACCCCTTATTATTATTCATGGCTTGGTCTCCTTATTCTGACAATCAAGCTGCACGAACAGATAGAGCAAGCGGCATGCCACTGGCAGCCGCATCCCGTATGTTCTTCCACGTAAACCACTTATCACTTCGCACACGATAGATCTGGTGGTCGCAAGTCGACAAAAAATGTCACATTTCTTCGAAATGCGTAAGATTACCCATCAATATACTAAAAGTAAAGTAAAATTTTCCATATGTCAATATATTATTGGCTCTATGCAACGATTTAGTCACCGATTGGATAGATTGTGTGAGCTATAATTCCCAAGAGTGCGGCGAATTACCCATCTCGATCGCCTCATCTCGGTACGATGGACGGCAACTGACCCAATCCGCCACGTTTTCAGAATAGTCATCAAGGAGCGCATCGGATAGTCGCAAAAGATGGGTAGACCCATCCGGCGTCCGACACGACAGAAAAGGAGTGTTTCTCAATTGGCAAAACTGGACCTCAACCGACAAACAGCACCAGAGTTTATCGCACGTCTGGAAAAGATCACCTCACCGTCTCAGCGAAAATGGGGCGTAATGGAACCCGAGAAGCTGCTGTGTCACCTTATGCGACTCGTTGAAATCTCACTGGGGGAGAAAGAGGCCGAGAAAATTTTCCTTCCCATGCCGAGGTTTGTGCTCTGGATAATCTTTTTTAACTGGTTTACCAATTGGCCCCACGGCAAGCTTCACGCTCCCGATAGCTTTTTTCCGGAACCCGAGGAGGAGCTGGAGGTCTGTCGCAAAAACTGCATCGATGCTTTGGAACGCTTTGTGTCCCGCCTCGAGAGTCACCCCACACAGCAAGGGCTCAGTCCGCTCCTTGGCTCGATTCCGCTCACCAAGTGGGCGCGGGTCCATGGCGTCCACATGGATCATCACCTTCGTCAGTACGGCGTATGAGCGATTCGGTTGGGCGAGACACGGAGCGGACAGTAAATTACTGACAAAATTGCACATCGCCGACAGCGACCGCATAATTGGTACAAATTTGGACCCGTTTTCTTCCACCCACCCGACCTCCCAGGTGAACCAATCCTTTTTATACTAGCGTAAACAACTAATATACAACAACTTACAAACCACAACAACAAACATGGCACAGCTCTGGCTTTAAGTAATTTGTTGACAGTCTGAAATCGCAACATACAAATTACGATAGAAAGTTCTTACCATGAACCCAGCCGAGCTCACCACCATTCGCACCCAATCGCCTATTCGAGCGTGGTATCTCTCGACCTTTTGTGGCAAGAAAGTCTTCTCCAAAGTCTGCCAGCCCTCCATGTGTATCTGTGGAATTATCCTCTATCAACATAGCTGGGTATTGATTAACAGCGATCAGGGTACTGCCGTCTTGCATATCTTCTGAGTTCGTGTGTTCCGCACCAAGTTCACACGTTCTCATTATGGTCTGATTCAGACCATCCCCCCACGGTGCGCAGTGCGAATCACACCATCGCACTGCGCGCCCCTTCCTCAATACCCATGACTTTTCACGACGGGACCAAGCCTGCTACTATCGGAGGCGTGTTTCCTACTGGAAAGTGACCCCATTGTGCGCCAAGATTGTGTAAACGAAACTACGGCACCGAAGTCAGCCGCCCCCGCTCCAATACCTGCGCGCACCCACTTCGTCTACCTGCCACCGGGCGACGATCCCTATTTGCTCCATTGCTGGTTGGGAGGACTCTCCGCCGCTGCTACCGTATGGCACTTGTCGGACGGTGAAAACGCCACGCCGGCCGTTGAATGCGCTCATCCCGGTTATCGCTTCGTGACGCTTACGCCTGGCGAAACCATGCCCCCAGCAATTCGGGAAGCACAGGCGGGGGGCGAGGAAAACATCCTGGTGGTGCCCCGTGCGCTGGATCAGGTGCCCATGCGGTATCGTGGCGGCACCCTGATGAGCGACCTGCCTCCCCACTACGAAATACTCCGACAGGCCTGGGTGTGGGGATTCCGGGGCGTGCGCTTTGTCGCCCATCATCAGGAAGCGTACATCGCCCTGCCCTTTGTGTTGGATCATTTTCACAACCTACACCGGGGCCAACGGTGCTTCGTCGTGGGGAACGGTCCGAGTCTCGGTCAGATCGATATGACCCGACTTCGGGATGAAATTACGCTGGGTTCCAACCGCTGTTTCCTGGGGTACCCCTCCTGGGGATTTCCTTTTACCTATTGGGGCGTCTACGATAAGTTTCAGATTGAAACCTATCACGACGTCTACGAAGCACAGGTGCCCACCGACACGCCGAAATTTTATCCTGTGGAGTATGCTCCCGTATTGAACTTCGCCCAGGGGTGTCCCGTAAATTGCGTGTGGCCCCGCGCATCGGCACGGGCGTTCTCTTCCGAGCCTGCCCAGACCTTTGTGGGGTACACCGTTACCTATATGCTGCTCCAGATTGCCGCCGCGATGGGTTGTGACCCCATCATCCTGGTTGGGGTCGATCATCGTTATACGCTGGACGGGCGGGGCTACAGCCGGGCGTTCCGGACCTTGCGCCGGGGAATCACCCGCCGCTTACGGGGTGGCCGTATCTACGAAACGGCGCTGGCGACCCACCGCACCTGGAAAAAGACCGGACGCCTGCAACCGGGCTCTCCCCAACTCTGGAGCACCCAAAACGCGTCGTCCCCCACCCACTTTTCGGCCCAGTATACCGACCAGGGGAAAAATCAGTTCCTGCCCCCTGAGCCAGAAGAGGCCGCCCGGGATTTTGATTGCGCCCAGGCGTGGGCACGTGAATCGGGGAGACAAATACTCAACGCCACGCCAAACTCCGCCCTCAACAGCTTTCCCCGGGTGGATTTCGGTGACCTCTTCCTCAACGACGGAAAATAACGCGATACCCGATCAGCTCATTCGCTGAACAGCACCCTGATTGCAGCAGTCCCACCAGGGATCCATATTTTCAATGTATCCGAGGCCTTCGAGATAATTCGTGTCCGCGTCATTTCGTATGAAGCCCAGGGCGTCTTTTTCTTCGGCGAAGTAGTTGGCCACGTGCAACGCACACAAGGGGCTGAAATTGGGGTCCTCTTCCACATCATAGCCGGACTCAACAAGGCTGTAGTGGTCGATGGGACAGGCGGAGGGATATACGTGGTAGGCGATGGCTTCGACGACGGGATCGGGAAGGCCCCACAGTTCCAGGAGATAGCTTCCCACCTGCGCATGCGTAACGCCCATAATTTTCTGCTCTGCATCGATGAGGGTGAGGTGATTCTTCTGCGCGTATTCGATGGCGCTGGCAAACTCATCGGTGAGCTGGGTCGCGAGTATGAGTTGCCCCACTTCATGGAGGAGGCCGGCGGTAAAGGCGTGGTCGATAATTTTTTTCTCGTTGGTCTCCCTGGACGCTATGTTTCGCGCCCCTTCGCCTACCACGAGGCAATGCTGCCAGAGGGCATCGAGGCTGAAGCACTTGGGCAAGCGGGCCCCAACAGACAGGTCAAATACTTCGGCCATGAGGACGACGTTTTTGAGATTCTCCAGGCCCAGCATGGAACAGGCCTGAACCAGATTCGATACGGGATTTCGGACGCCCATGTAGGCAGAATTCACGATCTGAAGAATCTTCACGCTGAGGGCAGGGTCTTTCTCGATAAGCGCGCCGACCCGACCGACCGACGCATCTTCCAGGACCATTTCCTGCAGGATCTGTTCATAAAGAATAGGCAGGGCCGGGAGTTTTCCCATGCGGTGAATCAGCGATTGCAGCGTACCCGTCGTGAATTGGTCGCGTAGCGCAAAGGCTCGGGAAACTGCTCCGTAGAGCTGCTGTGGTTCGCAGGGCTTACCGAGCACCTGATGGGCTACGTTGGACACTTTCAGCATCAGATGGGCGTCGGTGCTCCCCGAAAGTACGAAGCGGACCGTATTCGGATATTCATCCCGTACGCGAAGCAAGAAATCAGCACCGCTCATACCGTCCATATTGAGATCGGTCACCACGACGTCAAAGTCCGGGAATTTCTCCATCACGGCCAGGGCATCTTCACCCGATTGGCAAAAGCTCATGCTCCAATCGCGGGCCGTAAATCGCAGCATGCGCTTGAGGCCATTGAGCACGTTTATTTCGTCATCAACGAAAAGAATGCGTTTCATCAGAATCCACCTCGCTGGTCTCATGGTCGCACAAATCGCTACGGATTTCTTCGAACACGTCTACACTCTTTTCGAAGGCGTCAAACACGTCGGGCGCGAAATGACTTCCTTTACCTGCACTCATTTTTTCCAGCGTCAGATCCACAGAAAATGCCGACTTATACGCCCGCTCCGACCGGAGCGCGTCGTACACGTCCGCAATGGCGACAATTTGCCCGGACACAGGAATCTCGTTACCACGCAAGCCCTTCGGATATCCGGTACCGTCCCATTTCTCATGGTGTGTCAATGCGATTTCCGCCGCCATGGATCGAAGGTCGAGACCCGAAGCATCATCATCATCCAGGACCTCTACAGACCGGGCGTCGTGGGGCCCGAGATATTCCATGCCCTTGGGTTTTTCCAACAGAATTGCGGCACCGATGTCACAGTGGCGCTGCATCATGTGACGTTCATCTACAGTGAGCTTACCCGACTTCAACAGAATGCCATCTGGAATGCCAATTTTTCCGATGTCGTGTAACGGGCTGGTGGCGAACAGGGCCTCTGTAAAGGCCGCATCCATTCGTAACGCGGTGGACAAAGCCCGGCTGCATGCGGCAACCCGCAACACATGCTCCCCCGTATCTTCGTCCCGAAATTCACCTGCCTTCGCCAGACGCCAGATTATGTCCAGTCGCGAATACTCAAGGGCCAGGGTTCGTTCGCATACTCTGTGTTCCAGAATCTCGTTCTGGTTGCGCAACTGGTCTTCATAGTCCTTGATCTTGGTTACGTTGCGGAGACGGGCCGTCAGGTCTTCCATGCCTACTGGCTTGTTCAACAAGTCGGTCGCCCCACAGTCCAGGGCCTTGCGCTTCAAATCGCTTTCCGCGTTTCCGGTAAGGATGATGACTGGAATGTCCCGCGTTTTTTCATTCGATTTCAGGGCCGCCAGCAAATCGAATCCCGTCTTTTCCGGCATGTTCACATCGGACACGATCGTGTCGAAGGCGACTTGGTCACACAACGCTAACGCGCTGTCCACGCTTTCAGCGAAATGGAGATCCCACTGGTCGCGGTAACCACGCAACATGCGACGAAGCCCTGCGAGAAAGTTTGGCTCATCATCGACAAAAAGAATTTTCTTGCGCTGATCGGTGGCCACAGTCGTATTCGGGGCGCTGGGAACAGAGGTCACGCCTTTTTGTCTCCCGAAGATTGTACGCG
>CAXBPH010000029.1:0-38925 GCA_963977445.1 uncultured bacterium
TAAATGTGCCCGAGGCGACGCCGGTCTGGAAAGCCTGCCTCACCTGGCCGCGCCCACCGAAGCGGGACGCTGCGTCTTTGTTTATTCTACCATGAAGTGGGACTTGTGTTTCAGTCCGATCCTTCTTCTAACAAGACGCAACCGTACGGGATTTATTCACCACCCTCTTCGGGTTCGGCCGCCATTTCGGTTGCATCGGGGTCCCAACCGCCACCCAGCGACTTGTAGAGGGACACCAGGTTGGCCAGTACCAGACTCTCACTCTGCACGAGTTGATCTTCTGTCGTGAAGAGATCCCGTTGGGCTTGCAGGGCATTCAGGAAGCCTTCCAGCCCCCGATTGTAGCGCTCGTTGGCCAAGTGAACCGCCCGCTGATTGGCGGCCACCGCACGCTCGAGGGTGCCGCGATAGACCTGCTCTTTATTGAAGGCCACCAGCGACGTCTCCACATCGGCAAGGGCCTGCATGATGGTTTGCTCATAGCGGATGGTCGCTTCTTCCTGGCGGGCATTTTGTATATCGATATTCGCACGAATGCGGCCGCCCTGGAAGATTGGCCAGTTTACACTGGGGCCAATACTGCCCAGCAAGTTGCCCCCTTCCACGAGGTTACCCAAAACGCTGCTCTGGGTAGACACCCCGCCCGTAAGAAAGAATTTGGGGTAGAGATCGGCCATGGCTACGCCAATACGGGCATTTTGCGCCGCAAGTTCACGCTCCGCAATCCGGATGTCGGGACGTCGGCGAAGCAATTCGGTCGGCATGCCAACGGGGACGCTTTTCGGGGCGGTGGGCAGGGGCGCCGGGGGTTCGAGTTCGGCCAACAACATGCCTGGCTCTCCGCCGAGGAGTACACCAAGGCGGTAAATGGAACTGGCGGCCTGCTGCTCCAGGAGGGGCAACTGACCCTGGAAATTGGCCAGCAATGCTGTAGCCCGCACCGCGTCGAGTTCACTGCTGATACCTGCGTCGAAACGGGCCTGGGTAAGATGCACGGTTTCGGTCTGGGCTTCAATATTACGCTGGGTAATCCTGAGCCGTTGCTGTGAGGCGCGGAGGTCGATGTAATTCAGGGCTACTTCGGCCACCAGCGAAACCATGACGTGTCGCTCGGACTCAATTACGGCCTGCAGGTCGGCATCGGCCGCTTCTACCTCACGACGGTTGCCGCCAAAGATATCCAACTCCCACGACGCGTCAAAACCGGATTGAAACAGGTTCGATGTGCGGCTTGGGGCACCACCAGAAGGACTGATGATCAGCCCGGTTGTGCCACCGGCACCGTTGCCGGTATGGGAGATGGTGGCATTGTCGCCCCGCACCGTAATGGTGCGGGAGAGGCCACCGGGGCCCACACTGATCCCGCCGGAAATGGGGGAACCCGAATCGAAATTCTGTTTCGGTCCCCGGCTCCGTGTTGCGGAGGCGTCAACGCCGACGGAGGGCAGTAGACTGGAGGCCGCGATACCACGGGCGGCCCGGGCCTGGCGGACCCGAACGCCTGCGATGCGCAAATCGAAATTGCTGGCCAGCGATTTTTGAATCAACCCATCGAGGACGGGGTCATTCAACTGCTGCCACCACGCGGCGACGTCTGTTTCGGCCGTAGTGACACCGGCGCTTTTCTCTGAGACCCAGTCGTCGGGTGTCGTGATGTCAGGGCGAGCATAGTCAGGTCCGGTCATACACCCGGAAATTAATATGCAGACCAGTAAAAGTGAAGCTGGTAGACGTATCATCATTCAGTCTCCGTCGCCGGTTTGGGATCGGCGCTCGGTTTGGATTCAATCTTTTCGGCAGGGGCCGCTTTACGTCGGAAGATAAACTCCGTAATCTGTTGGATAATCACGAAGAACAGGGGAACGAAAACAATGGCCAGGAAGGTGGCCGCAATGATGCCACCGAGGATGCCCGTGCCGATAGAGCGCCGCCCTGCCGCACCGGCACCGGAGCTGATGGCCAGGGGCAACACACCCAGGGTAAAGGCGAGGGAGGTCATGAGGATAGGCCGTAACCGCAAACGTGCGGCTTCCATGGCGGACTCGACCAACCCCTTGCCTTCTTCGTGCTGTGATGCGGCGAATTCTACCAGCAGGATAGCATTTTTTGCCGCCAGGCCGATGAGCGTCAGCAAACCGATCTGGAAGTAGATATCCTGGGGCATGCCCAACACATAGACGGCCGTGATGGCGCCGAAGAGCCCAAAGGGAACGGCGAGCAATACCGCCAGGGGCAAGGACCATTTTTCATACTGAGCAGCGAGAACCAGGAAGACCAGTACCAGACCGAAGGCCAATACGTAGGGGGCCTGATTGCCCGCTTCCACTTCCTGGTAGGAAGCGCCACTCCACTCAAAACCGTAACCCGCAGGCAGGGTCTCGGCGGCGATGGCCTGAATGCGCTCGATGGTATCACCCGTGCTGTAACCTGGCGAAGGTGCGCCCGAGATCTGCACGCTCGGATAACTGTTGAACCGTGTCACCACGTTGGGGCCTGCCTGGAACTTCAAATCAAGCACGCCGGAAAGCTCCACCATGTCGCCCTGATCATTCCGGGCATAGACGCGACGGATATCGTCGGGGTGCTGGCGGAATTCCGGCTCGGCCTGAACTTGCACGCGGTAGATACGGCCAAACTTGGTGAAGTCATTTACATAGAGGGCACCGAGATAGGCCTGCAGGCTGTCGAAGATTTCGTTCATCGGCAGGCCCATAGCTTTCGCACGGGTGCGGTCCACGTCGACATACACCTGGGGCTGTGCGATGTTAAGCACGGCATTCAGATTTTCCATGGCCGGGTCGGCCTCGATGGCGGCCATGAATTCCTGGGAAACCTCGGCAAGCTTTCGGATATCGCTGATGCCGCGGCTTTCCAGCTGGACTTCGAAACCGGCACGGGCACCCAGACCACGAATAGCCGGGGGATTCAACGCCAGAATCAAGGCATCTTTGCTGCCGCCGAAGCGCCCGAACATGCGGCCCACGATATTGTTTACGTGATGTTCTTCACCGGGCCGGTCAGCCCAGTTCTTGAGATTGACGAACATAACCGCACCATTGGTGCTGGGCACGAAGCCCGCCAGGAAGTCCATCCCGACGAGACCAACCATGTGCTCGACTTCGGGCTGTTCTTTCAGGAACGATTCGATTTCCTTCACCACGGCTTCGGTGCGATCCAGGGCGGCACCCTGGGGCAGCTGTACGGCCACGATGAAGTAGCCCTGATCTTCCTGGGGAACGAAGCCACCCGGAACCTGACCGAAGAGGGTATAGGCGGCAAATATGATGCCGGCAAAAATGAGCAGCGTCAGATAGCGCAGCTTGATGGCCAGGCCCACCGTGCGGACGTAGGCGCGGTTGCCCTTGTTGAAGAACCAGTCGAAAGCCCGGAAAGGCGCCCACTTTTCGTGGTTGGCCTGAAGCATGATACGACACAGGGCCGGGCTCAGCGTCAGGGCCACGATGCCGGAAATGGTAACGGAAACGGCAATGGTAATGGCAAATTGGCGGTACATCACACCGGTGAGTCCACCGAGGAAAGCCACGGGCAGGAATACGGCCAGCAGCACCAACACACTGGCAATAACGGCACCAAAAATCTGTTCGGTAGCTTTGATGGTCGCGTCGCGCCGTGAGATGTTTTTGTCTTCGTGCATTACACGTTCGACGTTTTCAACCACCAGGATGGCGTCGTCCACCACAATACCAATGGCCAAAACCAGCCCGAAGAGGGTCAGTGTATTAATGGAGAAGCCGAAGGCCATCATGCCGAGGAAGGTACCAATGATGGATACCGGCACTGCCAGCAGGGGAATCAAGGTGGCCCGCCAGCTTCCCAGGAAGACAAACACCACCAATACCACGAGGAGGGCGGCTTCCAACAGGGTCTTGATTACTTCGTGAATGGACGCATCGATGAATCGGGTCGTGTCAAAGGGAATGTCGTAGGTCATACCCTCTGGAAAACCCTTTTCAAGGACCAGCAGCTCTTCCTTAACACCAACAAAGGTGGAGAGGGCATTCGCGCCGGGCTGGAGGTAGACGAGAATCGGTACCGTCGGCTTGCCGTTGTATCGTCCGAAGGAGTCATAGCTCAGCGAAGCCAGTTCAACCCGGGCGACATCGCCCAGGCGAAGAATCGAGCCATCGGGTTCGGCGCGAAGGATGATTTCTTCGTAGTCCTCCGGTTCCGAAAGTCGGCCTTCGGTAATGACGGGAATGGTGAAGGCAACCTCCCCGTTATTGGGTGCCGCGCCGATACGACCCGCAGCAAACAGGGCATTCTGTTCGCGGATTGAGTTGGCTACGTCGCTGATGGTTAAGCCCTTGGCAGCCAGCTGGTTGGGGTTCAACCAGACGCGCATGGAATAGTCTTTGCCACCGAATACCGTCACATCACCCACACCGGGTACCCGTTTGAGGGCATCCAGCAGATAGATTGTGGCGTAGTTACTGAGATAAAGATCGTCGAACTTACCGTCTTCAGCACTCAACGCCACCACGCCGAGGATGTTGTTGGAACGTTTGTTAACGGAGATACCCTGGCGGGTCACTTCCTGGGGCAGGCGGGGCTCGGCGCGCTTCAGGCGGTTCTGCACTTCCACCGCAGCGATATCCAGGTTTGCACCGATTTCAAAGGTACAAACAATCGTGAGCTGACCATTGTTGGTGGTGGTGGATTGGTAGTAGAGGAGGTGCTCGATACCGCTGAGCTCCTGCTCGATGGGTGTGGCGATGGATTCCGCCACGGTTGAGGCATCGGCACCGGGGTAGTTTGTCTGAATCACGACCGTGGGTGGCGCGATTTCCGGGGATTGCTCCACCGGGAGGAAGAGGATAGATACACCGCCACACAGGGTGATAACGATGGATATAACCGCAGCGAATACGGGTCGGTCAATAAAGAATCGGGCTAGCATCGTGTTTCCTACTCCGCGTTCGCGGCTTCGGGCTGCTGCTCGAGGGGCGTAGGCACAACGGTGATGCCCGGTTGGACTTTAATCAGACCGTCTACAACGACCTTTTCACCTGCCTCCAGGCCCGACTCGATAATCCAGTCGGAACCGCTCCAATCGCCGGGTTTGATGATGCGCAATTCCGCTGTGTTGTCGTCTTTGATGACATAGACATAGGCACCCTGGGGAGATTCACTCACGGCACGCTGTGGTATCGCGATCGTCCCCGGCCGGATATAGCCGCGCATGTGGGCCCGCACGAATTGGCCAGGCTTCAGGTGGTTATTGATATTGTCAAAGGTGGCCCGCATTTCAACCGACCCCGTGGCCGTGTCGATGGCGGTATTCTCGAAATCGATCTTACCCTGGGGCGGATATTCTGTGCCGTCCAACAGGGTGATCTCGAGGTAGGGGTTGTTGTTGCCATCGAGTTGATAGCCCCCTTCCGCCGCCAGCTTGCGCCAGTTCAGATAATCCCGTTCCGTCATCTGGTGGCTTACATAGATGGGATCGATCTGGAGCATGGTCGTGAGAAGTCCATTGCTGCCTTCGTCTACGAGACTGCCGATTTCCTTCTGCGTCTTGCCTACATAGCCATTGAGGGGGGCCTCAATGCGGGTGTAGCCCAATTCAAGCTCGGCTTTGGCCAATTCCGCTTTGGCCAGGTTGAGCGCAGCCGATGCATTGGTCCGCTCCGCAACCTGTTTATCCAGGTCACTCATGGCAATGGCACCCGGCACCTTAACCGATTCCATACGGTTGACTTCCTTTTCCGCGAGGGAGAGGGCGGCCTGTGCCTGGGCCACGCGGGCTTTGGCTATCTGGAGGTCCGCTTCGAAGGGGCGGGGGTCGATAAGGTAGAGCAACGTACCCTGTTCGACAAGCGCCCCTTCCTGGAAATCACGGGATTCCAGAAAGCCCCGAACCCGGGAGCGCACTTCCACCATCTTGGAGGCTTCGGTGACACCCACAAAATCAAAGGATACGGGTACGCTTTTGGGCGTAATCGTTACGAAACTTACTTCGGGTGGTGGGGGGGCAGGTGGCTGCGCATTACTTAAGTTGCTTGCCAGTACACATAGCAACAGTGCCATGGAGAATTGACGTGGATTGAGGGACATATAGGGGCCTTTCCAAACCGAGGGACTTACTCGTCAGACGGGGACGATACACCTCGGGCGTGATGGGGGTTTCAATCTAAAAAGGGACTATGCGTATTTCCGTCGTTTGGATACGCGCGTCAATCGCCCGTACCCGTTTGCTACCCCGACGGTTTGCCTGTTCTAAACGGGAGTGTGTGCCAGCTTTCCAGCCATCGAAAGCATAGCCTCCACCAGTGCCGCTCTTCGTTCTTCCGAGAAAGGAGAGACGTTGAGCGTCTCCATCAACATGAGACCATCTGCTGCCAGAAGCAGTATGGCGGCTTCATCTTCATCTACGTCCAAAGACCTGAGTTCTGCAAAACGGGTCTCGTGAAACGAGCGAATGGGTTCCTTCAGATCAGGACAATTCGCCAATGCTGAAATGAGGGCGGCACAAAGCTGCGGGTCGCGGTCGTTGTCCAACAGGCAGGATTCCACATCCGCCTTCAACACCGCTTCCGGATCAACTTCGGTTTCGGTCCATCGTTCAGCACGCTTTTCGGCGGCACGCGCCATCAATCGGGCGACCAACGTCTGTAGTAACGCATCCTTCGTGGGAAAGTGATATAAAAGTCCACCCTTACTGACCTGAGCTTGCTCCGCAACTGAATCTAAAGTCAGGCGCCAGGCACCTTGCTCGGTTAACACGACTTCCGCCGCATCGAGCATAGCATCTTTTCCACTGGGACGAGCCATTTTTACTCTCCTTACAGAACGTTACTAAACCGTCCAGACGGTATAGTAACACCGATTCAACGACGTGTCAAGTAAGTTTGCAAGATTTGTTGTTGTAAACAGTCAAGTGGGGAAATGGTGCCACGCACGCCAGGATTTTGACCTACCTCAATGTTTGACAGCGGATTGAGCAGCGAAGTCTCGGAGGGTCTTTTAAAACTGCTCACTGGAAGGCAAGGCGACGATGGGGTGGCACGGACAAGTCTGCAAGACTTGCCCGTGGATGTTCTAATAATAGCACGAAACAGATACATGCATCGCGATACAGATAAGAACGACTGCACTGCTTTCCCGACAAGCATGTCCACAGTGCGCTGAATCGGAATCCTGTTTCCATGAGAACAAGCCGCCGCGATTCCAGATCGACGTCCCCTCGCCCTTCGTCTACCGTCCTGCGGCCCGCTCCTGAAGCATGGTCACAAAGGCCCGTTGCGCTTTCGATTGATAGGCCCCGCGACGCCAGATAGCCCCCAGGGTCACCTCGGGTAATCCCGTCATGGGAATGGACTGAACCGGGTCATCCGGGCGAACGACCATCTCAGGAAGCAGTGAAATACCAACACCCTCCGACACAAACCGCTTAATAACCTCGAAGCTTCCACTATCCACCACTACCTGGGGTGTGAAATGGTATTCGGCAAAAAAGCGACGCAGCATGGCTCCGGTTCGGGTCGCCTCTTCGAGCAAGACAAAGTGCTCGCCCGCCAAGGCCTCGAGGGACAAGCGCCTTTTAGTCGCCAGGGGATGACTCCGGGGCACCACCACGACAAAGCGCTGGCGGAACAAGGCGACCTCCTCCAGATCGGCCATTTCCGTCGGCAGGGTCACGATTCCCAGATCCAGGGTGCCATCGAGCACCTGCTCGACGATAGCTCCTGAGTTTCGATTCACCAGCACGACCCGGGTCTCCGGCATACGGCTGGAAAATTCATGGACCAAGGGCGGCAGGACATAGAGGGCGGTGGTGTCGCTCGTGCCCACCCGGAGCTCCCGATTGGCCACCGAGGCAAAGTCGGCTACCTCATGGCTGAGGCTTTCCACCGATTGGAGAATTTCCGTTCCCTGGGCGTAGATGAGTTCACCCACGGGAGTAGGGCGACCGGTCTTGCGCTCAACCAGGCTGTGGCCTACTTCTCGTTCCAGCGATTTGAGCTGCTGACTGATGGCCGGCTGGGAACGATGGAGCCGTTCCGCCGCCGCGCGGAAGCTTCGGGTTTCGATGATGGCGCACAGACAGCGCAGGGCTTCAAGGGTCATGGCCCCTCCCATTGTAAATTCGAATGTGACGTCACTTGAATATGATGCCAGAGCGAAAGCGATAAGGCATGCTTATCGCTTTCATTATATCATTTCATTGGACTTATTCCACCATCCCCCCGTATGCTTACGTAATGCGCCTGGACTGCGGCGTGGGAGGTCGGCTGCGCGAACCTCTGGAACTATCCAACGAAACAATGGCGTAGGTGTGCTCTGGTACCCTGCGTTTTTCTACCACCAAAGGAAACCACGATGACCGAAGAACATTCGGGGTTGAGTTACCGCGATGCCGGTGTCGATATTGACGCCGCAAACGTTGCTATGAAAACGGTGAAGAAACTCGTTAAGCGAACCTTCACGGCAGGGGTTCTGCAGGATATCGGTAGCTTCGGGGCCATGTTCAGCCTGGATACCCAGGGCATGACCGAGCCGGTGCTGGTTTCCAGTGTAGACGGCGTGGGCACGAAGCTGAAGCTCGCCTTTATGTCGGGCAAGCACACGTCCATTGGCATCGACATTGTTTCCCACTGCGTCAATGACATTCTGGTGCAGGGTGCTCGCCCTTTGTTTTTCCTCGACTATCTTGCTGTGGGTAAGTTGGAGCCCCAGGTGGTGGTGGATGTGGTGAAGGGCCTGACCGATGGCTGTCTCTATGCCGGGTGTGCCCTGATTGGTGGCGAGACGGCGGAAATGCCCGATATGTATCAGCCCGGCGAATATGACTTGGCGGGTACGATCGTGGGTGTGGTGGATCGCAGTAAGATCGTCGATGGTTCTAAAATTGTTGCCGGTGACGTGCTTATTGGTATTCCCTCTTCGGGACTGCACACCAATGGCTACAGCCTGGCCCGTAAAATCTGTTTTGAAGTGGCAGGGCTCGATATTAACGACGAACTTCCCGGTGTGGGTCGTTCGGTGGCCGACGCGTTGCTGGAGCCCCACCTGAGTTATGCCAAGCTCATGCAGATCGTGATGAAGGTCGTCAACGTGAAGGGCATGGCCCACATCACGGGCGGTGGCATTACGGACAACCTGCCTCGCGTACTGCCCGACGGCTTATCCGCAGAGATCGACCTGCAAAGCTGGGTCGTTCCGCCCCTGTTCAAGTTTCTTCAGGAAACGGGCAATGTAGCCCAATTCGAAATGCTGCGCACCTTCAACATGGGACAGGGCTTCCTGTTTGCCGTGTCCCGCGAGCAGGCCGACAAGGCCCTGGAGACGGTAAACCTCACGGGCACCGACGCCTATCGTGTTGGCGAAGTCATCGAAGGTGATGGCCAGATCCACTACAAGGGAACGCTGAACTATGGCTAATCGCATCGAAGTGGCCATGCAGACGTCTCAACCCGATCCCGCAGGGGACGCGGTGCGTCTGAAGCTGCACGAGGATTTGCACGTTACCGTGGAGTCTGTTCGGGTCATCCATGTGTACACCATCCATGCTGCGCTCGATGAAGCCGAATTGGAACTCGTGCGCACCGAACTTTTCACCGATCCGATCATAGAGACCTCCGCCATCGACCGCTCCCTGGCCCAGTCCTTCGATTATGTTGTCGAAGTGGGTTTCCGGCCCGGTGTTACCGACAATGTGGGCCGTAGTTCACTTGCGGGCGTGGAAGATGCCGTCGGCCGCAAGCTGGGTGATGGCGCTGCGGTGTTCAAGTCGACCCAGTATGTTATTCGTGGCATCTCGGCCGAAGATTGTGAGCGGGTAACCCGCCGTGCCCTGGCCAACGAACTCATTGAGCGGTGGGCCAGCAAGTCGCCCCTCGAAATGGCTGCATTGAATCACGCCCCTCTGTTGGACCTGCCCCTGGTCACCGATGCGAGTGATCCCACGGTTCACGAAATCAATCTGGAAGTAGATGGCGATGCCCTCGTGGCCTTGAGTCGTGAAATGATGCTGGCCCTGGAACTCCGGGAGATGGAAGCCATTCAGGCCCACTACCGCGATTCGGCCACCATTGCCATGCGTCGGGAAGCGGGCCTGCCCGAAAAGCCGACAGATATTGAGTTGGAAATTCTCGCCCAGACGTGGTCGGAACACTGCAAACATAAAATCTTTGCGGCCGATGTGGAATACACCGACGAGACCGGCAAAACGCGCACTATCGATGGGCTCTTTAAGAACTATGTGAAGGCGACGACGGATATTGTTGCGAAAAAAGTGGACTGGCTCATCAGCGTATTCCACGATAACGCCGGTATCGTCCGCTTTACCGACGACTACCATTTTGCCCTCAAGGCCGAGACCCACAATAGTCCATCGGCGCTGGATCCCTACGGCGGTGCCATGACGGGCATCGTGGGCGTGAACCGGGATATTCTCGGTGCCGGCCAGGGGTGTCGTTGCATATTCAATACGGACGTCTTCTGTTTTGCCTCCCCAAATTTTGAGGGAGAAATCCCCGACCGCCTCTTGCATCCCCGCCGTGTGTTGCGTGGCGTTCATCGTGGTGTGGTGGATGGTGGCAATGAAAGTGGTATTCCCACGGTCAACGGCGCCATCGTGTTTCATGAACGTTTTCTCGGCAAGCCCCTGGTCTTTGTCGGCACGGGTGGCCTGATTCCCGTCACCGTCAATGGCGTGCCCAGTGAAGAAAAAGCGGCACGTCCCGGCGACAAAATCATTATGGCCGGTGGTCGCATCGGCAAAGATGGTATCCACGGCGCGACTTTCTCGTCGGAAGAACTTCACGAAGGCTCCCCGGCGACGGCGGTTCAGATTGGCGATCCCATCACCCAGAAAAAACTTGCCGATTTCCTTATGGAAGCGCGGGATCTGGGCCTCTACACCTGTGTCACCGATAATGGTGCCGGTGGTCTTTCTTCCAGCATCGGTGAAATGGCGGAAAAGCCCGGTGGTGCCGAAATTTATCTCGACAAGTGTCCGTTGAAATATGCCGGCCTAGCCCCCTGGGAAATTTTCCTTTCCGAAGCCCAGGAACGCATGACCCTGGCCGTTGCCCCGGAAAAGGTGCAGACCCTCCTCGACCTGGCGGCCCGCCGTGAAGTGGAAGCGACCGATATCGGTGTCTTCAACGACTCCGGTCGACTGGATACGTACTACGATGGTGCACTGATTGGTGCCCTCACCATGGCGTTCCTCCACGACGGTAATCCCAAGATGTGTCTGCCCGCCAAGCTGGAAGCAGTCAGCCTCCTGGCCCCCGTGCTGGAGGAAAAGACGGATCTGAACGACGATCTTAAGGCGGTCCTCGGCGCATTGAATGTGGCGAGCAAAGAGAGCTTTGTGCGCATGTATGACCACGAAGTTCAGGGGCACAGTGTGCTCAAGCCCTTCCAGGGCGATAAATCCGATGGCCCCGGTAACGCGGGCGTCATGCGTCCCGACCCGAATTCGAAAAAAGGTATTGCCGTTGCCTGTGGCATTACGCCCAAGTATGCCGACCTCGACGCCTACCATATGATGGCCTGTGCGATTGACGAGGCCGTGCGAAATCTGGTCGCCGTCGGTGCGAAAATGGGTACCATTGCGGGACTGGACAACTTTTGCTGGCCCGACCCCGTGGAGAGCGAAAAAACGCCGGACGGTGCCCACAAGATGGCCCAGTTGGTGCGGTGTTGTGAAGCGCTCAAGGAAACCTGTGTCGCCTACGATATTCCTCTTATCAGCGGCAAAGACAGCATGAAGAATGATTACAAGATCGGCGATACGAAAATATCCATACCGCCGACCGTACTCTTTACCGCGTCCGCTATTCTCGACGATGCGACCCAGGTTGTGTCGATGGATGTGAAGAAGCCGGGCGATGTGGTTTATGTGCTGGGTGAGACGAAAGACGAGTTGGGGGGGAGTGAGTTCCTCGCCCTCTCCGGCCAGTTGGGTGACACCGTGCCCACGGTCGACCCCGAAGGTGCCCGGGCCCGTTACGAAGCCCTCCACCAGGCTATCGCCACCGGACTGGTGGCTTCCTGCCACGATTGTTCCGATGGTGGTCTCGGTGCGGCGTTGGCGGAAACGGCCTTTGCCGGTGGCTTCGGCATGAAGATCGATATCACGTCCCTGGGCGTGGCCAACGATCAGGTGACATTGTTCAGCGAAACCCAGAGCCGATTTGTTGCGACCGTGTCGCCGGACCACGTCAAGGCCTTTGAGGCACTGATGAATCCGACGGGCTGCTACCCCCTGGGTGCGGTGACGGAAGAGGCGCAGCTTGTCGTGACCGGTACCAACGGCATCGTCATTGACGCACCGCTGGATGAGCTGAAGGCGGCCTGGCAGGCACCCCTGCACTATTGAGTGTGCGGGTTGCTCCGCATGGCATTCCCACCCAAGTGGGGATGGGGTCGTTCCCAGGAACGACGGTGCGGAAGAAGGAATGGTAGAAATTAACGTCATCCCCGCCTATGGCGGAATTGGGATAAACGATAGTGATGCGCCCACAAGGCGCTCACTGAAGGAGACACAATCGTGTCGGTAAACGCACTGGTAATCACCGGATTCGGCATTAACTGCGATCGGGAAACGGCGCTGGCCTTTGAAATGGCCGGGGCCGTGGCGGAGCGGGTTCACCTCAATGATCTCGCCGAAGCGCCGGGTCGCATGGCGGACTACCAAATCCTCGCCATTCCCGGGGGATTTTCCTTCGGTGACGACGTGGCTTCGGGCCGTATCCTGGCCAACCGGCTGCGTCACCGTCTCGGTGCGCCGTTGAAGGAGTTTGTTGCGGCGGGAAAACTGGCCATCGGCATCTGCAACGGCTTTCAGGTAATGGTGAAGATGGGACTGCTGCCCTTTTTCGAGGGAGAATTCACGCAGGAAGTTACCCTGACCCACAACAATGCCGGCCGTTTCGATAACCGCTGGGTCAACCTGAATGTGGATCCCGCATCCAATTGCGTTTGGCTCAAGGGAATCAAGACCCTCGAAGTGCCTATCCGTCACGGCGAAGGAAAATTTATTCCCCGGGACGATGCGACCCTGACCCGTCTATGCGACCAGGGCCAGGTTGCGCTGCGTTATGCCCATGCCGACGGCACCCTGGCGGCCGGGGACTTCCCCGCCAATCCAAATGGATCCGTGGACGATGTCGCGGGAATCAGTGACCCAACGGGCCGGATTTTCGGCCTCATGCCCCACCCGGAGGCCTTCCTTCATCGGACCAACCACCCCCGGTGGACCCGCGAAAGCCTGCCGGAAACGGGAGCCGGTCTCCAGCCTTTTACGAACGCTGTGGAATTTGCCCAGGCCAATCTGGTGTAGCAGATCGCTCAGAGCGTCTCGCCAAAAGCATCGAGGACCCGTTTGCCGTCCACGGTGCATTGCTCCGACACGCAACGACCACTTTCCGTCTGTTTCCAGGTGGCATCCGTCTGGCGGGCATAGAAAAACTCGTAGCCCTCAATGGCGGTGACTTTTTCCGGTGATTCGTGCTCCACATAGACGGAGACCTTCCCGATAGCCGCCCCAAACAATACATAGGGCTTTGCTACTACGACTTCGGCCCCGATGCGTCCAACCGGAGTGGGCAAACCTTTGCCGACCGCGGGGCGGAACTCTTCGATTTTCGTGTTCGCGAGGTCGCTGAGCTCCTGCTGGAGGTGTTGCAGCTGCCACTGATTCACGCCCCAGGCGATAGCCAGTGTCGCGAGGCACAAGAGTCCGACGCGCAATGCGTTGCCTGGTGAAGTCTTCGTTTCCGTCATTGCGCTCGTTCTCCCGGGCCCCAAAGGCCTCAATCCCACCCCCTTGTATTCGTGATGCGCTGCTATTCATACCGGATTCAGACGGGAAAAGTATGCTTTTCTCCTGCCTCATAAGTTCTAATACAGAAAAATGCGATTTGATGCTATCATACGTATAATAGAGTCTGGTAGTGATAGGTCCATCGCGCGTGGCTCTTCGGTCGTCCGTGACCTGCTACGCGCTGGACATTGGTTTATCATCAGGAATTATAGTGTCGCAAGAGACGTATGAGTATATAGACACACAGGTTGCGTGGGACCGGTGCCTTGAGCTGTTGAACCGCGAACTCCGCGTTGCTGTTGATCTCGAGGCCAATAGTCTCTTTGTCTACCGTGAACAAGTCTGCCTTATCCAATTGACGATTCCAGGTCGGGATTTCATTGTCGATCCCCTGGCCGGGCTGGATTTGTCGGGCTTTGGTGAATTGCTCGCCAACGAGCGCATTGAGAAGGTGTTTCACGCCTGCGAATATGACCTCATGCTCTTGAAACGGGACTATGACTGGCAACTGTGCAATCTCTTCGATACCATGTGGGCGGCCCGGGTTCTGGGCTTCAAACACATGGGTCTGGCTTGGTTCCTTCATGAGTTCTACGACGTAAAAGTCAGCAAGAAATACCAGAAAGCCAATTGGGGGTTACGGCCTATCCAGCCCGAACTGCTGGCCTATGCCCAGGGGGATACCCACCACCTGCTCGATCTACGGGATGATTTGGCCCTCCGCCTGGAGGAAGCCGATCAGATGATCGAAGCCCTGGAAATCTTCGAAAACCAATGTATCGTCCGATTGCCCGATCAGGAATTCAGTCCGGATGGGTTTTGGACCATTCGGGGTGCCCGAACCATGGCCCCGCAGCATCAGGCCGTACTCAAGGCCCTCTACGTGTTTCGCGACGAAGAGGCCCGCCGTCGTGATCAGCCCGCCTTTAAGGTTCTGAATAATGAAGGCCTTATCGGTATGGCAACAACGCTGCCGGATAACAAAAAAGACCTTGCCGATATCCGTGGCGTCGGTCCTCGAAATATGGACCGGTATGCCAACCGATTGCTGGAAATCATCAAGGCCGCCCAGCATGATCCGGCACCGGAACGACCCAAACGTAAGAAACGCCCCGACCCGAAAGCGGCCGATCGATTTGAGCGCTTGTCCCAGTGGCGTCGTGATCGCGCTATTGCCCGGGGGGTAGAATCCGATGTGATTCTCTCTCGGGAAACCATGTGGGATATTGCCCGGGGAAACCCCAACTCCCTGGACGACCTCGCACAGATTCCCGGAATTGGGCCGTGTCGATTGGACTTGCATGGCGAAGATATTCTGGGTGAACTGACCTGATTGGATCGCCGCCCCCCGTTCATAGCGCTTCGGTTGACCCCGTCGGGTGTGCTACAGTGCGGCCTGTGGGAGGGTGAGTGAATATGTCCGGTTGTATCCGAATACCCTATCGAGAATGACAATGCTGGTCTCCCCCGACCCCGAAAACTTACACACCGTATCCCAAGAAGAAATCAATCCACGGCTGGCGAAAGTTGCCCAACTGGAGACGATTCTCCTTGTCGCCCGTTATTTTGTTGTCGGGCTCTACGGAGTGCTCTTCTACAGAGAGCAGGCGCCCTTCGAAAGTCTTGGCATGATTTGCCTGGCGACTTTCTACCTGACGCACAATGTGGCGATCCATATAATTGGATTTACCCACCGCCATCGCCTTTATCTTCATCGCGTCAATCTATTGGTGCACATTGTGCAATGCACCATCCTCGTGACCTTGACGGGGGCCGAAAACAGTCCCTTCACCATGCTCTATGTCTTCATTTTGCTGGCCCAGGTGATTTATGCGCCTCACTTTCGCCATATTCACACGGTAATGCTCGCCTGCGCCGTGTCCATTCTGGCCGCGGCGACGGCCCATGCCGTGGTTTTCACCGTGGCCCCCTCGTGGCTCCGTTTGGCGGTAACGCTGAGTGGCGTCGTGTTTTGCTATGGACTTATCCGCTCCCTGGCCAACCTGCTCTACACGATTGAGTTGGGCCTTCAGACCCGGGCCCAGGAACTGGCGTCCTCTAAGATTACCCTCCGCACCATTCTCGACTCGGCTGGTGGCGCGATCATCGTGTATGACGAGAACGAATTTATTACGGAGACCAATGCCCGCGCCTGCGAATTTTTCAAATGCCCGCGAGAAGAATTGTTGGGGATGCGTTTTCGCCAGTTCTTTTTTGATGATGGCACCCTTCCTGGAAAATTGGCCACCTTGAAGTCGCGCGGCGAGTACCAGGGCGAGCTGCTTGCCGTCTTGCCCGAAGGGGATGAGTTCAACGTTTCTCTCTCCGTGCGGACCTTTATCCGCGAAGGCCGCCGCTACTACGTTGCCCTGGTCCACGATGTGACCGAGCAGAAACACCTGCAGGAAGCGACCCGCCGGGCCAATATTCGGCTGGAACAAATCAACCGGGAGCTTCAGGAGGTAGATGCCCTGCGCAATGCCTTTTTTGGCGCCGTTTCTCAACGCCTGCGCTCGCCCTTGTCCGCTATCCTCGGCTACACCAACTTACTTCTCGATGAAGAGTTGGGCACCTTGAATGCGGAGCAGCGCAAGGCCCTGCAAAGTTGTCGCCGAAGTGTTGGTCGGGTTTTTGGTCTGGTCGACGAGGCCTTTGAAGAGCGGGGGAGCACGGGTCTGGATAGCGTGCCCGAACGTTCCGAGCTTCCCGATCGGGGAGTGGGGGAAGGGCATGTCTCTGATGCGGCTATACCGCAACAGGTGGCCCAAAAGGACCAATCCCTGCCTGGACAGTACTAGGCTATTGATCCCGAATCGATGGGCGTGAGACAATATGGCCCCCCGGTAAACCCCTCGCAGGTTATCGCACAATGTGCCACTGAATCAGGAAGGAATTTCCACCATGTCCGAACTACAAGGCAAGGCTCTCGTCGCTCAGGGCGGCGGACCCACAGCTGTTATCAACCAGAGTTTCGTAGGCGCCGTCCTCGAAGCGCGTAAATCTCCCCACGTAACCCACGTCTATGGTGCCCTTCATGGTGTGAACGGTATCATCAACGAAAACTTTATTGATCTCACCCAGGCGACGACCCACAACCTGGAAGCCGTTGCACAGACGCCGTCCTCCGGATTGCTCTCCACCCGTGATAAGCCCGATGTGGCCTACTGTCGCCGAATTTTTGAAATCTGCAAGCTGCACGGCATCCGCTACTTCATGTATTGCGGTGGCAACGACAGCGCCGACACCTGCCGTATCGTGAATGAAGAATCCAACAAGGCGGGCTATGAACTGCGGGTCATCCACATTCCAAAGACCATCGACAACGACCTGCTTGTTACGGATCACTGTCCTGGATTCGGTTCCGCCGCCCGCTACGTGGCCCAGGCCTTCGCCGGTGTGAATCTCGACAACCGCGCGCTTCCGGGTGTTTATCTCGGAATCATTATGGGACGTCACGCCGGCTTCCTTACGGCAGCTTCCTGCATGGCTCGGAAATACCCGGACGACGGTCCCCACCTTATCTATCTTCCCGAGCGTCCCCTTACCAAGAAGCAGTTCGTCAGCGATATTAAAGCGGTATACAAAAAGTATGGCCGTTGTATCGTCGCGGTTTCGGAAGGTGTGGTAGACGCCAAAGGAAAAGCCATTGCCGAACAGTTTACCGGTGGCGAACGGGATGCCCACGGCAACGTGCAGCTTTCCGGTACGGGTGCCCTGGGCGATCTGCTCAGCTCCTGGGTAAAAGAAGGCACCGATATCTCCCGCGTCCGCGCGGATACGCTGGGTTACATCCAGCGCAGCTTCCTGGGTTGCGTCAGTGAGACCGATGCCCGCGAAGCCCGTGAAGTGGGCGAGAAGGCCGCTCAGTACGCCATCTGGCACAATCTGGATGGCTCCGTGGCCATGCGTCGTGTCGGTGACTATGCGATTGAGTATTTCCTCACGCCCCTCGAAACGGTTGCCCGCAATAGCCGCGAAATGCCCGCTAAGTTCATCAACAAGGCCGGTAATGACGTTACGGATGCGTTCCGCAACTATGTTCGCCCCCTGGTCGGTGAGCTGCCTGTGCTGGAACGGATTCATGCACCCATGGTGCCCAAAATCGCGGCCAAGGGCAAAAAGAAATAGTCCTGACCCCCTGGTTAGCATACGTATCACGCTATCGCCGGTCATGTGCAGTTGCATGACCGGCGATTTTTCTTGGAACAAGGGGAAATGTAATTTCTGGTCCCCGGGCCACCATGGGAAAGCACGGACGTTCCGGGGTTGAATCATGATGCCTCCCGCGCTTCGCAGGCCATCCAAAGCACACGGATCGGGCGCTGCATTGAATAGAACCTACCGGCAGTTCTATCCTTCCGGGATGGCCGTTCCGTCAAAGCCCAGCATACTGAGGAGAGAATCCATGCCCCGTGACGAAGATATCAATTGGTTGAAGATGACCCTTCGGGCGACTTTTCCCTATCTCGTGTTTGTAGCTGTGTTTGTCTTGGGTACGCTCGTCGTTATCCTCTGGGCATCCAGCGAGACCCTTTCTGATGGAGCGGTCGTGCCGCTGGAACGGGCCCACGCCCACAACGATTACCTTCATACACAACCACTGACCGATGCGCTGGACCGAGGGTTTTGCAGCGTGGAGGCCGATATTTACCTTATTGATGGGGCCTTGCTGGTGGCGCACGATCGGGACAAGGTAGCGAAGGAAAAAACGCTGGAGGCCCTTTATCTTGAGCCGCTATGGAAGCGCTTTAAGGCCCAGGGAAGCATCTTCCAGACAGCGGCTCCCGTGACCCTTCTCATCGACATCAAGAGCGAGGGAGAAAGCACCTTCGCGGCCTTGAATACCGCGTTAACACCTTATGCGCCCATGTTGACTCACTTTACGCCTGCGGAGACCAACGCAGGTGCCGTGACCGTCATCATCTCGGGGAATCGGGCGGTTGACGCCATTCTGGCCACCTCACCCCGTCTCGCCGGGGTCGATGGGCGCCTTTCTGATTTGGAAGGCTCGCGGACGGCGCAGGAGTTCCCCCTCATCAGCGATAACTGGACGAACCATTTCAGTTGGCGTGGAGAAGGTCCACTGCCCGATGCCGAGAAAGAAAAGCTCCTGGATATCGTGTCCCGCACCCATGCCAAGGGAATGCGTCTTCGATTCTGGGCCACACCGCAACGTGATGTGGTGTGGAAGGCCCTCTATGACGCGGGCGTGGATTTGCTGAATGCGGATGATCTGGATGGGTTACGGAATCTGATACTTGGGGCGTCGACCGCCGAATAACGTCGGACGATGTTCTGTCTTCTACAACAACATTCAGACAGGGCGAGATGCTTTTTAAAAACGATGTAGTACTCACCAATGACGACGGTATCGATGCGGCGGGGCTCAGTGCCCTGGCCAAGGCGCTGACGCCACTGATTGACGGCACCCTCTATGTGGTAGCGCCCTCGAAAGGCTATTCAGGCTGTAGCCAGCAGGTGACCATGGACAGTCCCCTGTCGGTGGCGTCCCTGGGCAATAATCGCTTTGCCGTAGACGGTTCGCCGGCCGACTGTGTTCGCCTTGCCCTGACCCATCTTGCGCCGAGCTGTGGGCTGGTGCTTTCCGGCATCAATCACGGGGGGAACATGGGGCACGATATTCTACTCTCCGGAACCGTCGGGGCCGCACGGGAAAGCGCCATGCTTGGCGTAAGTGCCATTGCACTGTCCCAATATTTTCACGGTCGGGCCGAAAGTAACAACTGGTCGGTTTCTGTGGAGAAGGCCCTGGTCGCCCTCCGTGCCATTGGGTCACAAGGCGTGGGGGACGGGGCACTGTGGAACATTAACTTGCCCCACGGAGCTCAGCCCGAAGGTGGGTCGGACGTCGTGTTTTGTACGCCATGTACGGCGACCTTGCCGGTAGCCTATACCCGGGTGGGAGACGTGTTTCAATATGATGGCTCGCGGTACCACGAACGGGCGCAATTGCCCGGCACCGATGTGAGCGCCTGCTTCGGGGGAGCTATCGCCATTTCCCGCCTCGCCGTGGGCCCCCGTTCACTGGGGCATTAGCAACCCCTCGGCGCATTGCGGTACTCATGGGGGATTCAGTATTCTTGGTCAAGACATGGACACGTCTTGTGTCGTGTGATTGACTTACGATGGAATGTTTCTCCCATGCTTTCTCTACAACGTACCGCGCTCGTTTTACTCATCGCGCTGATAAGTTTTTCATCATCGTCTGTAGCCGGGGAATGGCCGTCAGCGCAAGACGGCCTCCGTTTTGCCTTGCAGGATGGCATGACCCCGGCGACCTTTTTCGGATCGGAAGGTACGGCCCGTCTCGGCTGGCGTCTGGTGCCCAAAGGCTACGGTCACCTTCGTCATGACGGGGTGCTGATGCTCGGCCACGGAGGCTTCGCTGCAGAGCAACGGGCGAATGAATTAGCCGGGCCCCTGGTGAGTGGGGAGAATTTCTCGCTTGCACTCGGCATTCACGTGGGCGAAACCATGTCGGACGGGGCGCTGCTCACCGTGGCGGCGGGAGGCAAAAACCAATTCGCCGTTACCCAAGTGGGTGATGCCCTGCACGTCGAGTTCAATGGGGCATCCGGCAAGAAATCGATCGCGGCGGGAGAAATTTTGCCCTCGACGACGACCGATTTGCTTGTGACGGCAAACGGTGAATCCCTCACGGTGTACCGGGATAGCGCGCAAATCGAAAGCGTGCAATGGACACGTCAGCAGGAGACTTCACAAGAATTTTCCTTCTACCTGGGTGAATTGTCCCCAAAGGTGGCCGGTTGGTCCGGTGGACTTGATGGCATTGGCCTGTACACCCGTGCCCTGACCAAAGAAGAAATCGATGTAGTGCACCAGGAGATGAAGGATGTCCGGGAAGGACGTCCTGCGGTTGAGTCCGTGCGGGTACGGGCGAAGTTGGTGGGGAAGTCTACCGTGCTCACGCCAGCCGAGTTGGCCCCTTATCGCCAGGGCCTGACGGTTTTTCTCTACGACGTCGAAGCCGTGTTGTCGGGTGACTATGACGGAAGCCAGCTCCATGTGGCCCACTGGACGGCACTTGATGACACCGCCCTTCCATTTGGAGGCCTGCCCATGGATAGCGTTCTTGAGTTGCAACTTGAAGCCTATGATGACAATCCCCAGCTGGCGACAGAAAATCTTTCTGATGATATCGTGGAAGATTTTTCCATTCCTTATTTTTACGACGCTGGCGGTCGCGCACTCCGTGGTCTGCCGGTGACACCGCCGAAATAAGCGGGCGCGCCAATGGTCTTCAGTTCCCACCTCTTCATCTTCTATTTTCTTCCGGTCACCCTATCGCTCTACTATCTCGCGCCCCAACGGCTCCGGCCCGTGGTGCTCACGTTGCTCAGCTACATTTTCTATGGGTGGGCCAACCCCGCTTTCGTCTTGCTCATGCTCTTCTCCACCCTGGTGGATTATTCCATGGGCCTCCGTATTTTCCGGGGACATAAGCTGGCGCAATCGGACTTGGCCGGGGGGCGGACGATGCAACGGCGGGCCCTCGCCCTCTCCATCGTGACGAATCTTGCCCTCCTTGGTTATTTTAAATATGCCAATTTTGGCATCGACAGCTACAACAGTCTGATTGATACCCTGGGGTGGTCTGGGGCCCGATGGGATATGGCCCTGCGCATTACGCTGCCCCTGGGCATCAGCTTCTACACCTTTCAGTCCATGAGTTACACCATAGACGTGTATCGGGGCGAGGCGAAGCCGGTGCGGAATTTTGTGGACTTTGCCTGCTATGTTTCCATGTTTCCCCAACTGGTCGCCGGGCCCATCGTCCGCTTTCGAGAGGTGGCTACCCAGTTGGCAGGGCGCACGCACACCATGGAAAAATTTGCCCGAGGGGCGACTTTCTTCTCTTTGGGTCTGGGGAAGAAAATACTCCTCGCCAACCCCTGTGGCCACGTGGCGGATCTGTGTTTCGATGGCGGGGCGTTGCATGCCCTCGATGCCTGGTATGGCTTGCTGGGCTATGCCTTTCAGATCTATTTCGATTTCAGCGCCTATTCCGATATGGCCATCGGCCTGGGGCTGATGTTTGGCTTTGTCTTTCCCAAGAACTTCGATTCCCCCTACCAGTCGGCGTCCATCACGGAATTCTGGCGTCGCTGGCACCTATCCCTGTCGTTTTTCCTTCGCGACTATCTCTACATCGTGCTCGGTGGCAACCGGCTGGGTACGGCACGGACCTATGGGAATCTCATCCTAGTCATGCTCATCGGTGGCTTGTGGCACGGTGCCTCCTGGAATTTTGTCCTCTGGGGCGGCATCCACGGCGGCATGCTGGCCTTCGAGCGTCTTCAGGGGAAGAACAGCGTCTACCGCAGGTTACCCCGGGCAGGGCGGGTAGGTCTCACCTTCGCCATCGTCTGCCTGGCCTGGGTATTTTTTCGGGCGGATGATCTCGGCGGCGCGGGTGCCTATCTGGGGGCCCTGGCGGGTCTCCAAAACGGCATTGGATCGGCGGGCCTGCTGGCCGGCGCACTCTACCAGCCGTACTATGTGGGCACTATGGTACTGGCCGCCTTCGTTACCTGGACGGCACCCCAAACCTGGGATTTCACCCGGGTGCTCACGGTGCCTCGGGTTGCCTGGTGCGGCATTGTCCTGCTGACGTCGCTCGCGATTCTGATGACACAGAGCTACAACCCCTTTATCTACTTCATATTCTGACGAGGCGCAATGGAGCACGAAAAAAACACGCGAGAAACCCAGGCCATGACCGAGGTAGGCCACACTACCGTAAGTCCTGCGTTGGCTCGGATTGTGGTGCTCGGATTCCTGCTCGTTATTTCGGTGCCCCTGCTCATTGAGTTGTTTTACCACGGCCGGGCGGAGAGCACCTTCCATCCCCTTTCCGCCGTCCTTGATCTGCCGCCGAGTGCCCGGGAGATTGCCACCACGGTCGAGAAGGATGGCCTGGTCGGTGGTGCGATCGAACTCAACAGCGCCATGGGGGAGCGTATGGCCGCCTTCGAGACCCGGCTGCAGAATACGTCACCCCTTCGGGACTACCTGCTGACCCCGTTGAACCGCATATTGAGCGGTACGTTGGGTGCCAGTAACGGGGACGTCTTTCCCGGGCGTGACGACTGGTTGTTCTATGGTCCGGCACTACGGCACGTGGTGGGGCCATCCATAGGTATCAGCAGAGACGTGGATGGAACGACACGGGCAGACGACCCGGTGGTCGCCCTTCTGAATTTTCGTGGGGCCCTGGCAATGCTGGACATTGAACTCGTCGTCCTGCCCGTTCCGAGTAAAGTTTCCATTTATCCCGAGCAGTTTTCCGCCTCCACAGTCGTGGGGGAGGCCATGCACAATGCCGGCTGGTCCCCGTTTCTTGAGCGGCTCCAGGAAGAGGGCGTGCTCGTCTGCGACCTTACCGATGCCCTCATGGAGGCCAAGCACGACGGAAGCGCCTATCTTCGCCATGACAGCCACTGGTCCCCTTTCGGGATGTCACGGGCTGCGAAGGCCCTTGCGGACTTCCTGAGGGACCGTGGCCTGATTGACGGGAGCCTGACTGACAGGGACTATGGGTTGGGCTCAATCGAAGAAGTGACCTATCGGGGAGACTTGGGTGCCATGCGGTATCCCGACGGGACCGGGTCGCTCGACATTGGGGAGACGGTTTCAATACACCCCGTTCTGGGCAGAGACGGTACCCCTTGGGCTCCCGACACGTCCGCTTCGGTGTTACTGCTGGGTGACAGCTTCACAAATATATTCAGCAAGGCGGACTTGGGGTGGGGCATTGGCGGTGGTCTGGCAGAATACCTGAGTCTTTACCTCCAAACTCCCGTGGACCGGATATCGCAAAACGACAACGGAGCCTATGCGACGCGGATGGCGCTGCACGAGGACCTTAACGCCGGTATAAACCGTCTGGAAAACAAGCGGGTAGTCGTCTATGAATTTGCTGCCCGGGAGCTTTCCTGGGGTGATTGGAAACCCGATATTTCGCTAGAATTTAAGAAGGGGACAGATGATTCCACGGGCGACGACACCATGTTGTCCGTGTCCGCACGTATCGTGGGCCGCTCTCTGCCGCCCACGCCGGGTTCTGTGCCTTACAAAGACTGCACGATTACCTTGCTGGTGGCACCGATGAATGGGGGCGCAGATCTACCTGAGCAATTCCTCGTTCGGGGCTGGGGCATGCGCGATCACCAGTGGACGACGCTGACGAACTGGCAGGTGGGCGACGTGGTCGATCTCACGCTGCTACCGTGGTCTGCCGTTTCCGATCGTGTCGGCAGTATCAATCAAATTCCCCTGGACGAAGAGAATGATGTCGCGGAAGTATTCTGGTTGGCCGATGAACCGACTGTTGAACCCGTGCTGCCCCAGGCCCTTCCCGACCTGGTAGGGGCTCCAGCAGGAGCGTCGGTAGGGAACACGGGGCTAAGCGATTACGTCGCGGAACTCGAGGGCAATGAGACTTCGGTCGTGCGTGGGGAGGGGGCCTGGATGTTCCTCACACCCGAATTGCGCAGTCTGTCCGTGGGCACCTTTTCCGGGGAGGCAGCGCCCCGTGTCAGCCGCTCCCGAAATCCGGCCTATGCCGATCCCTTTCCGGCGATTGTAGATTTTCACCAGCAACTTGCCGCCGCCGGCATCCAATTGATTCTTATGCCCGTGCCCCCCAAAGTTGGCATATACCCCGACAAAGTGGGCAATGAAGGGTTGGCAAAGGACATCCGTGGGGCCATGGGACCCGATGGTGCGTGGAATACCTTTTTGCAGCGTCTGACCGAAGCAGGGGTCCACGTCATTGATCTGTACCGTGCGTTCGACGGAGTGCCCGATGAAGAGAAGACGCTGCTCTATTGTCAGACCGATACCCATTGGGCACCCCGGGGTATTGCAATCGCCGCAGCCCTGGCGGCAGCGCCTATTCTGGAGGCTCCCTGGTATGGGGAGTATCCAAAGACAAATTACACCGAACAAATCGCGGAGATTTCGATTGAAGGCGACATGACCGTCATGTCTGGCGGCAGTGGAGGCCCAGAGATCGTGCCCATAACCCAAGTGGGGCAGGAGGTAGCGGGATTCTTCGAAGTTATCACGCCGTCCAGGGAGAGTCCCGTGTTGTTAATTGGTGACAGTCACAATCTCGTTTTTCACGCCGGGGGGGATATGCATGTCACCGGTGGCGGCTTGCCCGACCTGCTTGCCCGGGCATTGGGATTTCCCGTTGACCTGGTTGCCGTCCGGGGTTCGGGGGCGACAACCCCACGAATAACGCTGGCCCGGCGTCAGGACAATATGGTCGGTAAGAAAATGGTAATATGGTGCTTCGCGGCCCGCGAGTTCACGGAGAGCACGACGGGTTGGCGACGCGTACCCGTCGTCAAGTAAACCTATTGGCCCATGACGACGTTACTATCTCCGACACCATCTTTCGAACACATACACTGGAAAGCCCGCTTCATGAATCAACGCTCCCGATATACGTTATGTACACTCCTTGCGTTCCTGTCCCTGACGGGTTTTTCGCCCACCATAGCCTCGCAGGAAAGGGACGTTGCCGGTGTAATCCGCGACGCGTTGGCGGCGGAATCAGAGACAGCCCATGTGGTGAGCGATGGGGTGGGCACAGTTTATGTACCGCCGTCTCACGTACGCTTCTGGCTGCACTACGAATTGCCCGTGGGCGACCTGGAAACGGGACTGGTGGCCTCCACGGCATTGGAAGTGCCCTTGCGCGCTTATCTCGGCGCGCGGGAGCTCCGTCCGTCCTCCCTGGAAATCGATCCGCCCCATGTGGCGTCGCTGGAAGAAAGTCGGAGTACCATCGCCATCGCGCTGAGCTTTTCCATGGCGGGATTGGTCGGGGGGGAAGTGGGTGCCGCAAAGTTTGGTAATCTCTGCGAAAGCATCAAACTCCTGGGCCAGGATCTGGGGTATACGGTTTCCGGCCCCCATCTGGAAATCGCGGAGTCGGCGGCCGTGATTAAGGATGCGGTCCAAGTGGCGACGGAACAAGCTTACATCGGCGCGTCGGGTGTTGCCGCTGCCTTGAATGGCGCCGTTCGTGAGGTAGAGCGGGTGACTATACAGGGGATTGAGTGGAACAATCCGCCGGACACGGAAGCAAGCTATCCCACCATCGAACTAATAGCGTGTACTGCCCGGGTTCAGGTAACGTACAAGCTGTAGCCTGATCAGGTGTATTGGAGCAGGCTGTCATTCCGCTTGATGAACAGTTGAAACCCTTCTTCAGGGGTGTAGCGCAGGCTTCCGCCGTGAAACTCGGCAATCTGGCGCGCGCTGTACAGACCGAAACCCAGGTGAGACTCGCCATCCCTCCAACCCGTGTGCAACGGTTTAAACGCGGATGTAACCTGTTCCGGTGTGAGGCCGGGGCCTGAATCCCATATGGCGAAGCAAACGCCACCATCAAGGTTACTGAGAGTGACCTTGATTCGCTTGTCCTCGGCTTCGCTCAAGGCCTCCTGTGCATTGGTAAGGAGGAAAATCAGGGCCAATTTCATCTTGGGCATATCGGTGGGGATGGTTGGCAGGCTATCCTCGTAGTGCCGCTCCAACTTAATGCGCTTCGTCTTGAGCTCATAGTCCCGCAGGGTAAGCACTTCATCCATCAACTGGAACGGCGCGGTCAGATTGATTTCGATACGTTCTTTGCGCGCGATGGACGTGAGCGAAGTGATGAGCTGGCTGCACTTGGTGATGCCGTCGACGATCTGGTTCAGCATTTTCTTGGAATCGTCACTGACCCCTTCGTCGTAGGAAACGAGTTCGGCATAGGCCATGGCTGCCCCGAGCATGTTGTTGATATCGTGGGTGACGCCACTGACACATGCGCCGACTTGTGCGTTTCGATGGAGCTGTAGCAGCCGGTTCTGTCCATCTTCCGAGTTAATGTCAAAGGGTTCCAAGAGTCCTGCCACCTTTCCTGTAGTCAACAATCTCGCACTGAAGCTGATAGTGACACAAAAAAACCATTCTAACAAGTCGGCATGGTCACGGTGTCCACGTAGCCGAATCCCGAATCCGGTTCAGACCGGATCCGGAATTAGTAAATGCGTACAAATAAATAAACCGACCAGAACGGCGTCGGCTCGTGGAATATTTCTTAGGCTGGCTTGCCTGCCTTCATGTTATCCACCACCGCCTGGGCGAATTCACTGCACTTCAGCAGGGTCGCATTTTCCATGAGGCGGGCAAAATCATAGGTTACTGTCTTGTCGCGGAATGTGCGGGTCATGGCGTCAACCAGGGTGTCTGCCACTTCCTGCCAACCCATGTATTCGAACATCATGACGCCCGAAAGGACCAAGCTGCTCGGATTTACTTTATCCTGATTCGCGTATTTGGGTGCGGTTCCGTGAGTCGCCTCGAAGATAGCTACACCCGTCTCATAGTTGATATTTGCGCCCGGGGCAATGCCGATACCACCAACCTGCGCCGCGAGGGCGTCACTGATGTAGTCGCCATTGAGGTTCATCGTGGCAACGACATCAAACTCGGTGGGACGTGTCAGGATTTGCTGGAGGAAAATATCGGCGATGCTATCCTTTACCAGAATCTTGTCGCCGGGATTGCCCTTGCAATCATCCCAGGAAACGGCCACGTCGGCAAATTCGTCGCGGACGAGTTCGTAGCCCCACTGCATGAAGGCACCTTCGGTGTACTTCATGATATTGCCCTTGTGGACCAGGGTGACGGTCTTGCTGCCATGTTTGACGGCGTGGTTCAGCGCAGCGCGGACCAGGCGGCGGGTGCCTTCGCGGCTGACGGGCTTCAGGCCAAGGCCGGAACCGGGGCGAATGTTCCAGTCGAATTCGGCCTTACAGAATGCGGCCAGTTTCTCGGCTTCGGGCGAATTGGCTTCCAATTCCAGACCGGAATAGACGTCTTCTGTATTTTCCCGGAAAATCGTCATGTTGACGTCCTGGGGGGAGCACACCGGGCTGGGAACGCTGTCGAAATGGCGAATAGGACGGATGCAGGCGAAGAGATCCAGAATCTGGCGCAGGCTTACGTTGAGACTGCGAAAGCCACCACCGATAGGGGTAGTCAGGGGGCCTTTGATGGCGAGCTCATATTCGCGGATGGCGTTGAGGGTTTCTTCGGGGAGATAGGAGCCGGTAAGTTTGTTGGCCTTTTCTCCGGCGTAGACTTCCATCCACGCGACGTTGCGTTTGCCGCCGTAGCAATGCTGCACGGCTTCATCGAAGAGAAATTTTGAGGCCTTCCAGATATCGGGTCCAATGCCGTCTCCCTCGATGAAACCGATGATGGGATGATCGGGCGTTTCCAGCTTTCCGCCTTTAACGACGACCTTTTCACCTTCGGGGACTACAATGTGCTCATAGGTTGCCATGATTTCTCCTAAATTTTGGTTGTAAATTCTGTACTGCGGGGTGCCTGTCTATGCACTGTTTCCTGGTAGTGATACCAGGCACGCGCTGGTCACATGGGGCACATTTCGCACCGCATCCAAGACCGCATCCACCACCGGCTCATCCACATTAAGCACGGTCAACGCGCGGCCACCCCGGCCTTCGCGCCCCAGGGAGAGGTTGGCAATATTGATGCCCGCATCTCCCAGCGTCAAGCAGACGCGCCCGATTACCTGGGGCACGTCGTCGTTAATACAAATAACCATGTGCCCTTCGGGCTTGGCATCAACCCGCATGCCGTCAATACTGCAGATGCGGGGGTCGTTTCCATCAAACAAGGTGCCTTTTACCGTATGGGTTCCGGCCTTGGATTGAACCGTGACACCGATTTCGAAGGCGTAATCCGAATCGGCGGGCGAACGTTTCTCGGTGCACCCGATTCCATGCTCTTTCAGCTGGTGGGGTGCGCTGATGGTGTTCACATCTTCCACCGTGGGGCGCAGAAAACCCGAGAGAATGGCGGCCGTGATGGGGTATACATCGGTAATGCCCATTTCGCCGCAGTATTCGATGTCGATGGTCGTGGGTCCATCCGCGCTGTAGATGGCCTGAAAGTGGCCAAGACGCTCACCCAGACTGAGCAGCGGCTGGAGGGCCGTGCGGGTTTCGGCATCGAGGCTCGGCACGTTGACCGCGTTCACGATGGCACCCGTCTTCAGGTAGTCCACCATTTGCTCGGCAACTTCGACCGCCACGGTAAGCTGGGCTTCATCGGTAGAGGCGGCGAGGTGGGGGGTCATAACGATATTATCAAGGCCGATAAACGGATTGTTTTCGAAAGGCTCCGACGTGTACACGTCGAGGGCCGCACCCGCAATTTGATTCGCTTTGAGCGCTTCGGCCAGGTCGGATTCATTGATAATGCCACCCCGTGCACAATTGACAATGCGGCAGGTAGGCTTCATGCGGGCAAACTGCTCCGCACGGATAAGATTGTTGGTTTTGTCGGTCTTGGGCGCATGAATGGTAATGAAATCGGCGCGCTCGACCAGTTCGTCGACGGAAACGAGCTCAACACCCAGGGCATTGGCCTTGAGGGCGGTCATTATGGGGTCGAAGGCGATGACTTTCATCTCGAAAGCCTGGGCCCGCCGGGCCACTTCGCCACCGATACGGCCCAAACCGACGATACCGATGGTTTTGCCGAAAACTTCCGTGCCCATGAATTTCTTGCGATCCCAACGGCCTTCCTGCATGGACTGGTGGGCCATGGGAACGTTGCGGCACAGGGAAAAGAGGAGGGAGAAGGTGTGCTCGCAGGTGGAGATGGTGTTGCCACCAGGGGTATTCATGACAACAATGCCCTTACGGCTTGCGGCGTCCTTGTCAATATTATCCGTGCCCACGCCGGCCCGGCCGATTACCTTGAGTTTGCCGGCGTTTTCGAGGGCTTCCGCCGTAACGGTGGTGCCACTTCGGACCACCAGGCCATCAAAATCGCCAATGATGGCTGCCAATTCTTCGGGGGACTGGGGGGGACGTACGTCTACCTCCAGTCCGGCATTACGGAAGACATTGACGCCTTCATCACTCAGGCCATCGAGAACAAGAACGCGGAACATCCAGACGTTTCTCCAATCCAGTAAAAAACAAATGTCGCAGCAAGCACTCCAATAACAAGGGTCATTTTCAGATCCTTGTCCTGTAATGCGTGTTAAATTCGTACAAGACCGACTTGCGTTGCGCAGGAAGGGGGACGCAGCACGCTACGTGAGTAATGCCGGTCGCACATGGAACGCTTCGCCTCACTGATCAGGTCTCACCCCGAATTCAATTCGCGCGCAGCGTTGCAGCGCCGAGGCTTCATGTAGTGCCTCAATTTGACACCACAACCGCACATCCCAATCCAGAGAAGCGGTTCCATGAGAGGGCCAAGGATAGCAAAGGACTGAATAAATTGTCAAACGTTATGCCGTATCCAGACAGGCAGTGAATCGGAGGGGTGCAGCGTGCAAGCGTTTTGTCTCCAACAGGTTGCGTGAACCGGCGTGTGCGTCTCTGGTCACGCTCAGGCCGTCCCGTGCTTTTGGTTTCTCCATGGGGCCAGCGCGCTCGTGTCCGCGACAATGGGGGTGGTTGGAAAGAGGAAACCGGGTAGGCTGCTCACCGCCCTCCCCGGTCTCTTTCATGCCAGATACACTGCGGGCAGAAACGTGATCCACGGTGAGTCCGATGCGGTTATCGGCCACGACGGGAACTACGATGGTCGTCCTCAGGGGAGAAGTGATAAAAAGGTGATTGCCTACGCCATTGCCTTCGGGATAAAGGACCCGAAGACTGCCAGGTGTTTCGGCGGCGATGAATGGAGTGCCCGTAGCCGCAAATCGAATATCATTGTCACACCCGTCGCTCTTGGTCAACATGACGTCCGTATCAGCTATTGCCAGTCAGTACCAAGAGCCGGGATTCTCCCCCGACTGGCCCCAGAATAGACAGGGTGAATCTTACGCTTCCCGATGCTGATTCCGCTTTCGGTGTGCCTGTTCCTCTGCGTCCCACGGGAATTGACCATCTTCCAGGGCAGCGGTCAGGACCGTTTTCTGGTCGGCAAAGGGGGTCTTTACCGCCACATAGACTTCGCGGGTATGACGGAATGTATAGGACAGGCCGCCTGCGGCCAGCAAAAGAATCATGGCCACGGCAAATCGTGGGACCCTCCCGGGAATGCGCAATTTGGGAAGTTGGTACCGGATGACCTGTTCCAGGGGATCGATTGTGGCCATCTCACGGCGAAGTGCTTCAAACGACAGGGGTTTCCCGCTATAGGTGAGGGCGATGTCGGCCCGAAGCAGCAGGGCATGCACGGCTTCACATTCTGCGGCGCAAACGTCGCAGTCGCTGAGATGTTGTTTCACTTCTTCGGCGCGCCGTGGGCCCAAATCACCATCGATCAGGGCGGAAACATCACGGCGTATAGGTCGACAATCCATGAGCATCAAGCTCCTCTTTCCGGTGTATTGAAGCGATGTGCGGGCCCTGACCACCGGGGCCCGTTGCATGTTCTGCTACATCCGGACAAAAATTGGGTACTACCTGTATTCTTCAACGTAAGGAATAGTCCTTACTGTCCTCAAGGTCTAATAGTGCTGCCAACAGATGACGTAGTTTCTTTACCGCCAGAATTTTGCGGGAGCGGACCGTATTGACGGGACAATCCAGGATGCTGGCGATATCTTCGAGTGAAAGGCCCTCGATGGAGCGGAGTACGAAAACCAGGCGTTGTTCTTCCGGCAACTGCGCCAGGGCGTCATGGATATGGCCGTGGAGCTCCGAGCGGCTCGCCTGGAAGACCGGGCAACCCGAGTCATGGGCCACCAGCCCAGCCAATCCCTCTTCGCCCTGACGGATGCCCAATCGCCATGTCTTCTGTTCACGGCGACAGGATTCCAGCCAGATCATGCGGGCGATGCCAAACAGGTAGGCCGGAAAGGAGCCCGACGCCTGATAGCGCTGCCGAATTTTCCAGACCCGCAGGAAGGTTTCCTGTCCTAAGTCTCTGGCAATGGTGTTGTTACGAGAGAGGCCATAGAAAAATCCCAACACCCCCTGTTGATATCGCTCAAAAAGCACGGCGAAGGCAGACTCGTCCCCTCCGCGCACCCGCATCATGAGCGCGATATCATCCATTGGCGTAGGTTTATCCATGGGCATTGTCCCTTACTATGGATACTATGGCGGTAAATGGGAGAAATGATCAATAGATATTTTTTCTCACCTTTTGTGCATCTTGGATCCATGGGCCAAACCTGCAAGGGCGCGTTGGTTGCAAAGGGAAATGGGTGCCGTCCCCTTTTTCCGGCCCGCCCGCGGAATGTTTTCTGTGGCGGTTCCGGGGCACTTCATGGCACTATGGGGTATACATGTGCACAGGTTGTATCGAGGCGGTCGCGAAGACCGTGAGTGGGAGGTTCGGGGTGCAGTTGAATGTGTCACCAGATATTGCCGAGGTCCTGGAAAAGGCGGCGGCGATCAGTGCGAATCAGGGAAACTATTTTGTGGGGGTGAATCACGTCTTTGCGGCGTTGTTGGAATTTCCGGAAAAACTCCCCGAGAGCATGCGCGAAAAGCAGATGAGTAATTTCTTTGCGGTGCAGCGGGAAACCAACCGCAAGATATGGAAAGGCACGGCGGCCGTGCCTTCGGGGGAAATTTTCTACACGCCCCGCTGTATCCAGATTACGACTCAGGCGGCCAAGCTTGCCCAACGGATTGGTCACGGCGCGCCTGTTGCCGGTCACCTCCTCCTGGCCATTCTTAAAGATGATGTTTCCGCGCCGGCCCGCGCCATGGATGGGTTGAACCTTGACCGCCTGGCGTGTTCCAAACAATTGCAGGCGGAACTGGGCTACATTGCGCCCCAGTCTCACCACAAGGTGACGCCCCTGCCGGCCTACTCCGATTTGCAGCTCCAAAATATTCCGGCCGCAAAGGGGGCACCTGCCCCGTCCGAACCAACAGGCTCCACTGCACCCCAGCCCAAAGAATCCATCATTCCGCTGCCCGGTCAGTCGGGGCCCATGACCCGGGATTTGATGGAAGAAGCGCGGCGGGGGAATCTGCACGCCGCCACGGGTCGTGACGATGAGATGTTTGAGATCCTTCAGATTCTCAGCCGTCAGACTAAGAACAACGTCATGCTGGTGGGGGAGGCGGGCGTGGGGAAGACGCAGGTTGTGGAAGGGCTGGCGTTTCAATTGGCCAAGGAAGGCAAAGAGCTTGGCTTGCCGGACTTTCGAATTCTCGAGTTGAATGTGGCATCCCTTATGACGGGCACCCAGTATCGGGGCGCCTTTGAAGAAAAAGTCCTGGCCCTCATTGAACAGGTGAAGCGTTCCAAGAATGCGGTGCTCTTCATCGATGAGGTCCATCTAATCATGGGGGCCGGAAAATCCGATGGGGACGGGATGGATCTGGCCAACCTCCTCAAGCCCGAGTTGGCCCGGGGGGAGTTTCGCTGTATCGGTGCCACGACGCTGCAGGAATATCGAAAATTTGTGGAACGAGACGCGGCGATTGAGCGGCGCTTCCAGATGGTTCGCGTGGAGGAGCTGTCCGTCGGTGCGACCCTGGAAGTGTTGAAACGATTGCGTCTGACCCTGGAAAAGCACCACCAGGTCCATATTCACCGGCGCACCTTACAGGCGGCCATTGACCTTACCGTGCGCTATATGCCCAACCGAAATCTGCCGGACAAGGCCATTGACGTGCTGGATCAGGCCTGTGCCCGTCATCGGCTCCGCGCCTTGATGATGCGGAAGCGGGATGACAATTTTGACAGTGACCCGGAGGCGACCCGCACCGGCAGTGTGACACCCCACGCGGTGCGCAAGGTGGTGAGCCAGGTTACGGCCATCCCCCTGGAGCAATTGACGGTGGAGGAGCGGAAGTATCTCGGTAATCTGGATCAGGTTATTAAGAAACAGCTCATCGGACAGGATGAGGCGGTCTCCCGCGCAGTTTCGGCGGTAAAAAAATCCCGGGCAGGCTTGTCCGACCCGAACCGACCCGATTCGATCTTGTTGTTTCTCGGGCCGACCGGCGTGGGCAAGACCCAACTGGCAAAACTGCTGGCCCGCCATCTTTTCGGTTCGTCCAGTCATCTCCTCTCCTTCGATATGTCGGAATACAGCGAAGAGCACTCTGTGTCCAAGCTTATCGGCGCCCCGGCGGGCTATATCGGCCATGAAGAAGAGGGCGTGTTGACGGGGGCGGTGAAGAACGCGCCCTTTTCCATCCTGCTCTTCGACGAGATTGAGAAAGCCCACAGTCGTATCTTCGATTTGTTTCTACCCATCTTCGACGAGGGCCGCCTGCGTGATGCCCGGGGGCGGGAAGTGAACTTCAAGAACTGTATTATCATCATCACATCCAATATCGGCTCGGAGTTGCTTTATGGTGCCGACAACACGGTGAGCCAGAGTGCGCTGGTAGATGCCCTGCGCGACCACTTTCGTCCGGAGTTTGTGAATCGGCTGGACCAGATCGTCCCCTTTTATCCCCTGCTGGCGGAGGACATACGCCAGATACTTCGACTCGAAGTAAACGCATTGCGCCATCGACTACATGAGCAAAATATTGGGATTCGCATGTATCAACGGGCCTATGAATTTGTCGCGACTGAGGGATACAGCCCCCAATTTGGCGCGCGGGAATTGCGGCGCGCCGTAGACCGTTTGATTGCTTCTCCCATCGGTGATCGCATGATTGATGGGGAGTTTGAAGCAGGCGATATGATCGATGTATTGCTCGACGACGACGGTGCCCTCATCTTTCGCAAAGGCAAGCCGTCGGAGAGTGGTGTGAGGAAAGTCCTATGAGCGCGCCGGACATGTTGGAAGTCATTAATGGCCCGGAAGATGGCACCGAGTTTCCCATCAGTCGCGCCCCCGTTATTGTGGGAATGGATTTGGGCTGCGATGTAAATATCCGGCTGGACGAAGCCATAGAGCTCTTCCACGCGCGCCTGACAGTTGTCTCGGATGGATACCGCGTTCGTAAAATTCGCGGCGGCCGACTCAGCGTCAATGGCAAGCGCGCCGGTGTGTTGCGGTCGCGGATTCTCCGTGAGGGGGAAATCCTGGAAGTAGGCAACACGGAATTCTATTTGCGCTGTGCCCCCGACGGTCTTGCCCGCCGGAGCCGGGGCATCCCGTCTGAGAGCGATGCATTCTGGATGCTGCAGACCGGTATCAAGCGTGGTCTCGGCCTGCTTCGCACCGCGACGAGTCGCCCACATACTGCATTCGGTCGACTGGCACGATTCTTAGGGATATTATTTGTCGGGTCCATGGTCGTTGGCTTTTTTTGGCCTAACGCATTTTATTGGACCCGCTATTTTATGTCCTACTGGTCGCGATTCATCATGGAGCAGATTGGTATCATGACGGGCGGCCCCTTTTAATCGACGCTATGGGGCTCGGCCTAGCTTAAGGTTCATGGGCAATCAGTGGGGAAGATTTAGTCGATATTTCATGTGCCGGAGCTAAAAGGATGACTCGATGGGTTCTTGCGAACCATGTCGTCACGCACCTTTTTGCAGATAAAACGATAAACAATGGACGTGCCGCGCGATCTGGTACTCCAGTTCGTGCGAAGGAGCTTTGGGACTTCGTTGGGGTCTGTGTAGTTGTGGGAAGTCTTCAAGAGATCATGGGGAACAGGGCCTTGTGCCTGGCCGTGATGTAGAGACGTAGCCATAGCTCCCAATCCGCGCACGAATCCTCCTGCGGCGCATCTTCGACCGGAATACCGGAGCGTGCGGCACGATTGGTGGGTTTAGTTTGTTTTGGCGGCGTGAGTCTTTGTTGGCACCCATTTATTGCCCATGAACTTTACTTATCGCGTTTTTGGCTTGGGCGGGAAGGCCTGACCGGGTTTTCTGTCGACGGGATCGACGCTCATCCGTTCCCAGTTAATCTCCCGGGTGATCTTCGTTCCCTGCGGTTGTGACGCACGTAATTCGAGGTAATTTCGGAAGAGGACGCGCGAGGCCAACTCATCAGACAGGGCGAGGCCATTCAGCTTTTCACCGGGTATGGCCGCCGTCGTATAGTGCTCTTTCGTCAGCATATCGATATAGGCCTGCAACTGGGTGGGGGCCCAGTCGTCGGGCCGTCCCTTGATCATGACGAGGTCAGAAGCAAACATGAATCGGGTGGGATATTTATTAAATATACGTTGAAATTTCTTTGGGAACTTGGAGATATAGCGCAGCCGATCTTTCATGAAGTAGTCACCAAAACTCACATCGGTGTATAGATTGGGGAAGGTGTCGAGCAATTCTTCCAGGCGAAAGATCTGTACCGAAGACAAAATGAAATGGGGGGCGATGACCTTCATGTCGGGAAATTGGGTCAGAACGGCAACGAACTCCTCGGCAAAACCAATCTTGTCCTTGTAGGGGTTTACATGGAGGGCCAGGGGGACTCCATTTTCTTCGCACCAGGCGTAGAAGGGCATCATGTCGGGGTCATCCATGGCAGCCGTATGGAACATGTAGGTATGGTTCTTGGCGACGTAGCCGTGACCGATGTAGAGTTTGACCCCCGTGGCACCGCGTGCAACCAGGCCCTGTATCTTGCTGAGCTTGTCGGGGTCGGTGGGGCTCAGGGTGGGCCATGCTTCGAAGCGCCCGGGATAGGCCTCGATGATTTTGATGAGCTCTTCGTTGTTCTCGTCGTATTGGGTGAAGCCAAAGGATTCATTGAGGGTCAGGGTAAATTTAGAGCTGCCCATGAGGCACACTTTCTGAATGCCCAGGGCGTCCATGGCGGCCAGAAACTTGGGTGCCTCTTCCAGGGATTCTATGTGTTCATGGACATCGATAATCATGCGTTGGGCCTGCATGGCTGCCAGGCTCATGGGGCCGGGGTCGCCCCAATCGACCGAGGAAGCTGCCGCCACCACCGATTCCGGGGCGGAGGTGTTACTATCTGCCCCGTCGGTGGACTCGTGGATTCCTTCATCAACGCTGGTCGCCACTTCACCGTCGTCTTCCGTTTGCGGCATATCGGTGTTGCTCGCGCGCCCGATAAAGAAAACGACGATAAACCCAACGGCGATGCTGACACCAATGATAGTTTGAAGGATCCATGGAGATCCTTCTACAGGGGGGACGACCTTGGGAGCCGGTTTGGGTGCGGGCTTGGCTTCGGGGAGGGGGGGATCTTCCTGAGGGGGTGCGGTAGCGGTCGGTGGGCTTGGGACGTGATCTTTCGGCAGGAGCGCATCTTTCAGCGAGGGCGCCTCACCGTAGGTATCACGGGGTAAGGGACGTTCCTGAGGGGCATCATCGTCGCGCGGTCGGGGTTTTTCCGGCATAAGCGCGTCTTTGAGGGTGGGTTCCTGCTTTTTCTGGTCTTCGTCGTCGTATGGATCGTGGTCTGAATGCATGCCGTCGTGCCCTATGAAGTTTATGGTTGTTCTGAGGGCTGTAGTATAGGGAAAAGGGTCCCGATTATACAGTCCACCGGTGGTAATTCTGCCCACGTCAGAATCGGTGTTTTCCCTATCGGGATCGCCATGGGACTCGCGAGAAAATTCGTGGTGTCGCTTTTGACTGTCCGTATGCATAGACCGTATGATCATCAACTTGGCTTTTCCTTTTTTTGCCGCTCCAACCGACCACTATTCAGAAAGTAATTTTCATGAAACTCCTTGTAGAAGGTGCCCCGCTCCGTGGTTCCGTCGAGATACCCGGTTCCAAGTCGCACAGCATCCGTGCCGTTGCTATTGCGTCCCTTGCCCCCGGGGAAAGCGTTATACGCCAGCCCCTGGATTCGGCCGATGCCCGTGCCGCCTTTCGGGCCTACAAGGCCTTTGGGGCGACGATTGAGGACGAGGGCGATATCTGGCGCGTGCAGGGTACCGGTGGCGATTTGAAGATTCCCGACAACGTCATCGACGTGGGGAACTCGGGTACCACCATGCGGATTGCCCTGGCCAGTGCCGCCCTCATTCCAGAGGGTATGGTGGTCCTTACCGGTGACAAACAGGTATGCAGCCGTCCCTGTGGCCCCCTGGCCCACTCCTTGAATGACCTGGGCGCACGGGTGCGCTCTACCCGTGCCAACGGGAATCCGCCCTTTGTGGTTGAAGGGCAACTGCGCGGTGGTCACACGTCCATCGAGGCCGTGACCAGTCAGTATGTAAGTGCTCTCTTGATCAACGCCCCCCTGGCGGAATTGGATACCCATATGGTGGTGCCGCTGCTCAATGAGCGGCCCTATGTGGGCATTACCCTCGACTGGTTGTCCCGTCAGGGAATCCGGATTGATGCGGCCGATGACTGGAGCGAATTCCACATTCCCGGTGGCCAGACCTACACCCCGGTTGACCGACGGATCCCGGGTGATTTCTCCTCGGCCACCTTCTTCCTGGCCGCGGGTGCCCTCCAGGACAACGAAATTTTCTCGTCGGGCCTCGACATGGAAGACACCCAGGGCGATAAAGCCGTGGTGGACTATCTCAAGGCCATGGGTGCGGAAGTCCGCATCGAGGATGGTGGGATACACGTTCGGGCGAAGTCGCTGGTCGGTTGTGAGATCGATTTGAATGCCACGCCCGATGCCCTGCCCATGATGGCCGTTCTGGGCTGTTTCGCCAAAGGCACGACCCGATTGGTCAATGTGCCCCAGGCCCGTCTCAAGGAGACCGATCGCATTGCCGTCATGTGTGAGGAATTGACCAAGATGGGTGCGAAAATAACGGAGCTGCCAGACGGTTTGGTCATTGAAGAAAGCGCCCTGCAACCCGCCGTGGTGGAAGGGCATGATGATCACCGTGTGGTTATGTCGCTGGCTATCGCCGGAGCCATGCTGCCCGGCACGACGACCATCAATGGCTACGAAGCGGTTAACATTACCTTTCCAGACTTCCAGAAGGCCCTGCTGGCCCTCGGTGGTAAGGCCCGCCTGATCGAAGATTGACCATGCCCGTAGGCATCCACGGTATCGCGGGGTGACCTTGGTTCTGGACCCTTTGCCGCGTGCTGGGGTCTGGATCGAGCATCCCTTGCTATGCATAGTCGATGGTGTAGTATGGATACACGGCGATTAGGCCAAATAAGCGAAGAATAATATCGGAGATTTTTCCAGTCATTCGGTTTCCAGCTTCCAGACTTGGAGCTTGGGAGCGCAGGCGGCTCGCCTGCATTAC
>CAXBPH010000030.1:0-38832 GCA_963977445.1 uncultured bacterium
CGGCAGAACTCATTGCCCCCATCGCCATGACCCAGGAACTTCGCTTTGCAATCCGCGAAGGTGGCCGCACAGTCGGCGCCGGCGTGGTGACCAAGATTATCGAGTAAATGGCCCTGCTGGCCAATAACGCGTGGGTATAGTTGCATGAGAGAGAAAATCACGTTACAATGCACCGAATGTAAACGGCGCAATTATACGGGGATGCGCGACAAGCGTAAGACTCCCGATCGTTTAGAACTTAAGAAGTATTGCAAGTTCGAGCGCAAACACACAATTCATCGCGAAACGCGATAATTATCACCAACATGCTTTCGCTGGTTCCCCGTGTAGGGGGCCAGCCTTGCAGGCCTGTAGCACAATGGCTAGTGCAGCGGCCTCCAAAGCCGAAGGTTGGGGGTTCGAGTCCCTCCAGGCCTGCCAAATATTTTTTGGTACACTTCTGCAAGGGCAATTCATGGCAACAGTAACGGAACAGAAAACGGGTCCTATCGCCCGCCTTCAAGTATTTTACGAAGAAGTAATGGCGGAAATGGGTAAGGTCACATGGCCTACCTTGGACGACCTCAAGGTTTCGACCAAGGTGACCATGTTCTTGCTGTTGGCCATGGCAGCTATTGTCTTTCTGTTCGATAAAGTATTCGAACAGTTTGTTCTCATGCTGCTGAACTTGGCCGGGTAAGGAGTCTACATTGTGACCGACGAACCGTTGATCGACGAGGAAGTCCCAACTACATCTGATGAGGTGGTTGAAGAGGACGATGCGTTTGATGAGCCGGGTATCAAGCTGAACCCGGTGCCAGAAGATGGTGTTCGACGACGCTGGTACGCCCTTCATGCCCATTCTGGTCAGGAAGGCAACGTACAGACCATGTTGGTCGCTTCTGCCGAGCAAGCCGGTTTGTCAGACTTGATTTCCAACGTGCTGGTGCCCATGGAAGAGAACGGGGATTTGCGTCCCGGTGCCAAAACGGTAAGCAGCCGCAAGTCCTATCCGGGCTACGTATTATTGCAGTTGCCGGAACATCCGGAGAAGTACGCCGAGCTCTGGCACTTGATTAAAGAGACGCCTGGCGTGACGGGCTTTATTGGTTCCCGCACGTTGCCTGTGCCCTTGGAAGACAGCGAGATTGAAGAAATCGTCGAAGTCAGCCGCGGTGAAAAGGAACGTCCCAAGCCCAAAGTCGAATTCGACGAGGGCGAGCGCGTCAAGATTATCGATGGTTCCTTTGCCAACTTTATTGGCAAGGTAGATGAAATAAATGCCGAACGTGGCAACATGAAGGTACTTGTAGAAATATTCGAACGACTGACCAGTGTAGAAGTTGAATTCTGGCAGGTTGAACGAGTCTAAGTTGGAGCAATCTCATGGCGGCTAAACCGTTAAAAGCACAAATCAAACTGCAGGTCCCGGCTGGTGCAGCAAATCCCGCCCCACCAGTAGGCCCGGCGCTCGGCCAGCACGGCGTCAACATCATGGACTTTTGCAGTCAGTTCAATGAACGTACGAAGGATCAGGCCGGATTAATTATCCCGGTTGTGATTAACGTTTACGAAGATCGTAGCATCAGCTTCATCACCAAGACCCCACCCGCACCCGTCCTTATTAAAAAGGCGGCGAAGTTGGCCAAGGCGTCCGGTGAGCCCAACAAGAAAAAAGTTGGCAAGATAACCGATGCACAGGTTGAAGAGATCGCCACGCTGAAGATGCCTGATCTGAATGCGGCTTCGGTGGAATCTGCGAAGCGCATGATCGCGGGCACAGCCCGTAGCATGGGCATCCTCATTGAGGGCTAATTAAGTATTTTTTCGGCACCGTCCCGCAATGAGCAGGACGGTGTTGTTTTTCGTAATGGAAGTTCAACAAGAAAGTGGGAGAGGCTTGCCTCGCATGCACCACGGGAGAACACCTAATGGCAAAATTGAGCAAACGCGCCAAGCAGTTTGAAGGCAAAGTAGACCGCGACACGACCTATACGATCGATGAAGCTGCCGCAGGGTCCAAAGAATGCGCCACCGCTAAATTTGATGAAACCATCGAGTTGGCTTTCCTTCTGGGCGTAGATCCACGCCACGCCGACCAAATGGTTCGCGGTTCCGTTTCCCTGCCTCACGGTACGGGTAAAGTCGCTCGCGTCGTTGTTTTCTGTAAGCAGGCCGACCAGGTTGCCGCTGCAGAAGCTGCGGGTGCCGAGGCTGTTGGTGCAGAAGACCTGGTACAGAAAGTTCAGGGTGGTTGGACCGATTTCGATAGTGCTGTTGCTTCCCCCGACATGATGGCCCTTGTTGGTCGTCTTGGTAAGGTCCTCGGACCCCGCGGTCTTATGCCCAGCCCCAAGGCGGGCACCGTAACGCCCAACGTTGGCCAGGCCGTCGAAGATATCAAAAAGGGTAAGATTGAATTTCGCGTCGACAAGAACGCAAACATTCACGTACCCGTCGGCAAGGCATCTTTTACCAAAGAGCAAATCATCGAGAACGTCGCCGAAGTTATTCGCGCCATCGTCAAGGCCAAGCCGTCTGCTTGCAAAGGTATTTATCTCAAAGGTTGTACGATGAGCAGCACGATGGGCCCAGGCTTTCGCCTTGATGCCGGAACGCTGACCGCACAGGTCAACTAAATTTCGTTGCGACAAGAAATCAAGCCCACCTAGGAGACGACCGTGAGTTCCAATCGAATTCTATTTACGTCCGAATCGGTCAGCGAAGGCCACCCGGATAAAGTTGCCGATAATGTATCTGATGCAATCCTCGATGCCATGTTGGCCCAGGATCCGGCGAGTCGTGTAGCGTGCGAAACGCTGATTACGACCGGAATCTGTATGGTCGCAGGTGAAATTACTTCCAATGCGGATGTGGATATTCCTGCGGTCGTTCGAAAGACCATTCTCGACATCGGGTACAAAGGCGGAGATTCAGGTTTCGATGGCGCAACATGCGCGGTTGTTGTTTCCCTGGACAAGCAGTCCGTTGATATCGCTCAGGGCGTAAATGAAGGCGAAGGCATCGATAAAGAGCAGGGTGCTGGCGACCAGGGCATGATGTTCGGCTATGCGTGCAACGAAACGCCCGAACTGATGCCGCTGCCGGTTTCGTTGTCCCACAAGATACTTGGACAACTGACCAAGCTTCGTAAAGATGGCTCCATTCCCTGGCTGCAGCCCGATGCCAAGTCGCAGGTCACGGTAGAATACCTCGACGGCAAGCCGGTTCGAATCGATACGATTGTTGTTTCCAATCAGCACTCCCCAGACGTTGAGCACAAGGAAATTCGAGAGACCATCATTAAGGCTATCGAAAGTATCCTTCCTCAGGAATTTGTCAAGGGTGATATTACCTATCACATTAATCCTACCGGTCGTTTTGTCGTCGGTGGTCCTGTCGGTGATTGCGGACTTACGGGTCGTAAAATCATCGTGGATACCTACGGCGGCATGGGACGTCACGGTGGTGGCGCGTTCAGTGGCAAAGATTCTTCGAAAGTGGACCGCAGTGCGGCCTACATGGCACGGTACATGGCCAAGAACATCGTGGCTGCCGGTTTGGCAGAGCGTTGTGAAGTTCAGTTGGCCTATGCCATCGGCGTTTCCAACCCAGTGTCCGTCCATGCGACGACATTTGGGACAGGCACCTTGGATGACGCCGCGTTGAGCGATTTGATCAAAGAGCATTTTGATTGTCGCCCGGCCGCTATCGTCGGCCAACTGGATCTTCGGCGTCCTCAGTTTCAGAAGACCGCAGCCCTTGGACACTTCGGCCGCGAAGGCGAAGGGTTCCGCTGGGAAGATACGGATCAGGCGGAAGCGCTTAAGAGCAAGGCCGCAAAATAAAAATTGTCGGCTACCCTTGAATTCTTTTAAGCCATTTGGCACGCTTGGTTGTGTCAAATGGCTTTTTTTTAATAGGAAAGGTACCCCCATGAAAGTACACGACTTTGCCTACCAGGTAGCAATACGCACCATTCAATTACTCGAAGAAAAGCAACATTACAAAGTCTCTGAGGAAAATCAGAAGGAAATTCTCGCCTTGGTTCACGAAGAAGTAGATACACTACTCGACAAGTCCCTCTAGTTCGGCAGGATACACACGAACCTATGCATGACGCCCACCTTTTCAATCAGTCCGCCGTACTTTTCGGGACGGCACTACTTGCCGCCCTGATATTTCGGATTATGAAGGCCCCTTCAATCATCGGGTTTCTCTGTACAGGCATCCTGATCGGTCCCTTCGTGCTGGAAATGGTGACGAAGGAAGAGGTGGATACCTTTGCCGAGCTCGGCCTGGTGCTGCTGCTATTCGTCATTGGCCTGGAACTGTCGCCTTCCTCATTCATTCGGGCGGGTCGCGGTATTGTCATCATGACCGTAGTGCAGCTCGGATTGACTACCGTTGGCGTAGTCGCCGTCATGACCACCGTATTTGGTTTCGGGTTTCTCACGTCCGCGCTGGTCGGCGTCGCCATATCACTAAGCAGTACGGCCATCGTCTTGAAAACGTTGAGCGACCGTGGCGAAATACAGACGCCCGTGGGGCTCATCAGCACGGGCAATCTGCTCTTTCAGGACGTGTATGTCATTGTCCTCATGTTGACCCTTCCGTTTCTTTCGCCGAGTTCAGAGACCTCCGTTACAGAATCTATACTGAAGGCACTCCTGGGGCTCGTGTCCATGCTTTGTATGGTTGGCCTGCTCCGTATTCTTCTGCCACGATTCCTGAAAGTCCTTGGTCGTTTTGGCGGGCCCGAATTGGTGACCCTCTTTGCCGTTTCCATGGCCTTTGGCGGCGCGGCCTTTGCCGGATTTATCGGCTGGCCCCTGGCGCTGGGCTCCTGTATTGCAGGCCTGCTGCTTGCCCAGGCGGACATACGTCACCAGCTCGTGGCGGAGATCACCCCCTTTCGCGATGTATTTAATGCACTTTTCTTTATCTCACTCGGCATGCTGGTAGATTTAGATTTCGTTCGGGAGCATTGGCCAATTCTCCTGATTCTCGTCCTGACGATCCTGGTCTTTAAGACCGTCGTGACCAGCGGTGCCATTGTTGCCGGTGGCTGGCCCCTGCGCGTGGGAATTCACACGGGCCTCGGCCTTTGTACCGTTAGTGAATTTGGCTATATATTTCTTCGGGAAACGCAGCGGGCGGGTCTAATCGACGAAACATTGCCCCGTATGCTGATTCCCGTCATCGTGGGGACCATGATGCTCGGGGCGACACAATTGCCCATCGCCGGTGTGCTCTCCAGAAATATAGTGCGACTTCTCGGTCGAGACGGGGAGGAGTTGGTTACGTCGGGTGAAGAGGCCGTGACCCAAGGGGTCCTGGTGGTGGGATACGGAATCAATGGAAAAAACCTGTGCCGTGTGCTGGAATCAACAAAGATTCCTTGTGTGGTTGTAGAAATGAACCGGGCCCTCGTTCAACAGGCACAAGCGGACGGAATGCACGTGGTGGTGGGGGATGGCACCCGCATGCAGATATTGGAAGAGGCCGGGCTCCATACCTGTCGCGCGTTGGTCGTGGCGGTAAATGATCGGGTGGCCACCCGGCGCATGGTGAGTCAGGCCCGGGCACTTCGTGCCGAGATGCCGATTATTGTGCGCACAGAATTTATCGAGGAGCTGGAACCCCTGCTCAGCTTTGGGGCGACGACGGTTATTCCGGCTGACTTTGAGATTTCCATAAAGCTATTTGCTCAGGTATTGACCGAGCTTCGTGTTCCTGATAACGTGATCCAGGCCCAGATAGCCACCGTCCGTTCCGGCGGCTATGGTATTCTTCGCGGTGTACCCATCGAGCAATCCGAGGGGCTCCAGGAATTGCTGCAGGTATTCCGACTCACCGCCACCCAGACCTACTATCTGTCGGAAACCAGTCAAGCGGTCGATAAGTCCATTGCTTCGCTGAACTTGCGTGCCCGTTCCGGTGTGACCATTATCGCGGTGGTACGCGAAGGCAAACCTACGACCAATCCGTCCGCTTCTCACGTGCTCAAAATGGGTGACGTGCTTGTAATGGTCGGTAGCCACACCGAGCTCAGTGCGGCGCAGCATTGCCTTGGCGAATTGGTGAGCGAAAGCGAAGAACCAGCGTGAACCCAATTGCCCGATACGCGGGTGTAAATCGAGTGGTGTCGGGCAGTCGCCTGGGCATCCCCATAGGAAAAGAGTAACGATGATTTATTACAAGACTTCCCAGATAGTGCCCGGAAAAGGCAACGCATGGATGTACTACGAATGCGATGACGACAAAAAGGTTCTGCGTACCCTGACCCACATACCCGAAGCAGGGGAGACCTCCCGCGTTCCCGATCCCATCGTAAAACGACTGATTCGTCCTGAAATTTTGCAAGACGCAGCGGCAGAGGAATTCCTTTCGCTCTGGGGCGATGCCTGATTCGCGGCAGCAACTACGGGTGCAGTTCGGTTGCTACTGCACCGTGGAGAATACAGAAGCTGCGGGATAGCTCGGGCAGATGAAACTGTTCATGGCGCGGACCTTCAGCTCTTGTGTGCTGGATTGTCCGTTGTTCATGGGCCGTTTGCTTATGCTGGTAAGTTACCAGACCTTTGGCCCTGTGGAAAGTAGCGTTGCTTCGACGGGCCCGATAAGAGTGTCAGCGGCGTGGAAACAAATAAGCCCAGGCCGAAGGCCTGGGCGAACTTGATAGGTGATTTTTCAAAGGGCTCTACGTCGGTATCCTGTTTCGTCAGAAACTACTCGGTCAATTCCGTCAGGAGTTTCGTCAGGTCCTCTTCGAGGGTAGGAATGACACCCGTGTGCACTTCCCGTATGATACCGTCTTTATCGATGATGACGGTCTTGGGAATGCTGTTTGCCTGGTAATCCCGTTGGGCCGTCCGATTTTGGTCGAGAGCGACCGTAGCGGTGAGGCCCGACTGCTCCACGAAGGCTTGTGCTGTGCCTTTGTCCTCACCGATGTTAACCGCATAGAGGACCACGCCTTTTTCCTTGAACTGCTCCGCTACCCGGGTGACGATGGGCAGTCCGATACGACATGGGCCACACCAGGAAGCCCAGAAGTCGAGAATGACAACATTCTTTCCCTTGTGGGAAGCCAGGTCCAGGGTGCCCTCGGAGAGAAGGGGGGCAACGATATTCGGTGCCGGTTGTCCCACCAGTGCGTCAGCGGGCTGTTCCATCTGCTGGGGAGCATACTTTGTCGCGCCTTCGGGAATGACAAAGGCGAAGTGATCGGCGGCGAGTTCTGGTTTCGTGTTCCAGTTTTCGAAGGAGTAAATGACTTTCGCGCTCTGCATATTGGCGCTGCTCTGTTGCGCAATCGTTGTGAGGTCCAGCGTGAACTGCCTTAGGAGTGGCGTATCGCCCTGTTGTATCCAGAAATCCGTTACCAGGTCAGAGCCGTTCACACTGATGCCGTCACAGTCCGGGAAGAGGCCGGAATCAAGTGCCGTGACCTCCGCAGTATCGATAGACTCCTGAAACGAAGATGCCCCATGGATGAAATCACTGAACATCATCTGGGCACCGCGAAAGGGGCCTGCGGGCATGGCGGTCAGTGCTTTGAGCCGGGCACCCAGTACGTCCCCTTCGATATACTGCTTTTGTTTGCCGAGATAGAGGAAGGTGTTTTCCTTCGAAGCAATCAACTCCAACGTGTCGTCGGGCATGACAACGCGGAATCGGGCGTTGTCCTCTCCATCGAAGGCCAGGGTCGCTGTGAGCGAGACGTCATCGGTCTTTCCGTCTTTTTGCTCCAGGACAAACTCCATGGTCATATCAACCGTGAAGCTGGAGAGGCCATCCACATAAGCTACCGCCTCAGCGAGCCGGCCGGCAGGATCTGCAAGGGGCTCGGCCGTAGCGTGGTTAGCGGCAATGGCAATAAGAAGGGCAATAGTCAGTGCGACAGAGAGACGCAGTCGGGATATCATTGGGGGGTACCTCGTGGGTCGATGTAGGCCCGCAAGGGGCGTGAAATTCCCTTACAGTATAGCACAGGCGCCTAAGGCCGCTCTCCCCGTGCAAGACGGTGCTCAATTTCATCCAATACGGGGACCAGGTCGGCCACACCTTCAATGACATAGTGAGCACCGGCCTGGGCAAGTTTCAGCGTGGCCCGCTCGACGCGCGCGCGCAGTTCATCCGCAGGAAGGGCATCGGTATCTGCCTGGGAAAGTCCCACTTCATTGCCCGTTCGGGTTACGGCGACCGTCCACATGCCGGCGTTCAGTCCTTCCAGCACATCCGTCACCGTGTCACCGATTTTTACGATGGATTCCCAGGGGAATACCTGCAATTCCATCGCGGCTTTGACGGCCATCCACGGTGCGGGCCGTCCCGCTGGAACCTGGGTTACGGCTATGCTGACGTCGGGGATATAGCCTGCCGCCGCACCGGCTTCGCTGCACAGCGCCATCATTTCCTCGTTGTATCCGGTCGTTGCCCCGATCTTCATGCCCCGTTTACGCAGGGCCTCTACCGTGTCCACGACCCCGGGGATGACGTTAAGGAAATTGGGCAGGGCCTCCAATTGGAGAGGTATGAAGGCCTGAAAGAGCGCTTCCACATCTTTGTCCGTATGGGGGGCACCGTGTTCTTGAACCCATTGTGCGGCAAGAGGGGGCATGGCCAGCATGGTCGCAATATGGTCCCGCTTGTGCATGCCCATGGGCTCCCGGGCCTGGGCAATGGTGGCCTCGATGCCGTTCATCCGAAACAGTGTTTGAAAGGCACCTGCCGGGGCCAGGCAGCCGTAGTCGACCGTGGTGCCGGCCCAGTCAAAGATAGCGGCCTGCAGGCGGCCCCGGTAGTGGCGTTGGGTAAAAAAATCCATGGTGTTCTCCTTAATTGTGTGTCAGCGTTGTCGCGAAAATCAGGGTTGCTTTGGCTGCAGTGTTACGCCCATTTCCTCGAGTACCTCTGCGATGGCGGCCAGTAACGCCTTAACGTCGGCGATGAAAATACGGCCGATGTTTCCGATTCGAAAGCAATCCGCGTTGCTGACTTTGCCGGGATATATCACGTAGTCCCGGGCATTCAGCCGATCATAGAATGTGGCGAAGTCCCATTGGGGATGGTTGGGATAATGGAATGAGGTAATGATATAGCCCTGGAGATCGCGCTCCAGGTATTCGGTGAAACCGAGTCGGGCCATACCGTCGACCAGGGTGCGGTAGTTGCCTTCGTATCGGGCGCCCCGCCCTGCAACACCGCCTTCTTGTTCCAGTTCCAACAGGGCCTGATGGAAGGCGAGCAGGGCGTGGGTGGGCGGCGTAAAACGAAATTGCCCATTACTCTCCAGCCCCCGCCACTGGGACAACAAATCGAGACTGAGGCTGCGGGCCCAGCCTTCGGTTTCTTCCAGGGCATTGCGACGTGCGATGACGAATCCGAAACCGGGTACCCCCTCAATGCATTTGTTTGCCGATGAGACCAGGTAGTCAATTTTGGCGTCGGCCAGGTGGAGGGGCACGGCACCAAAACTACTCATGGCATCCACAAAATAGGAGGTCTTAAATTCCTTGGCCAGTGCACCAATGGCCGCCACCGGATTGATGATGCCGGTCGTGGTTTCACAATGTACCGTCGCCACATCGGTGATGCTGTCATCCGACTCCAGGGCCGCGCGGATGGCCACCAAATCGGGAACTTCATTCTCCGGGAAGACGAGGCAGGTGGTGGCGATGCCCAGCATGGTGCACATGGTTGCCATGCGCTGCCCATAGGCGCCATTGATGACCAGCAGGACCTTGCCGTCGGGGCGTATGGTCGATGCGAAAACCGCTTCAATCGAGAAGGTTCCGCTTCCCTGCATGGGGATGGCCACATAGGTGTCGGCCGAAACCTGGCCCACATCCAGTAGTCGTTGGCGAATATCGGAAACACGGGTAATAAACTCGTGGTCCCGCGAACCGAGGTCCCGGAGAAGGGCTTGCTTAACGGTCTGACTCGTGGTGAGTGGTCCGGGGGTGAAAAGAATTTTATCCTTCCAGCCGGAAATGCGTTGGCTCATGAACATTTCTCCACAGGGTTACAGTTCGAGTTTGCGTCCCGAAAATAGAAGGGTATCGCTATATCGAGCCTATTGTGGCGGAGTATGTCAAAGCGATTGTATATAAAGTCAAGTGAGGATTTGATTGGCAAGGAGCGGGCTGGCAGAGGGTATAAACGGAGCGGATTTAACCCGCCTGCGGCGCGCCGTTGGCCAACACCCACAACGCTGTTCATGCCTCGTGTCTTTGGTCTTCGGGTACACTTTTCGATTGATTGACCCGGACACTACTGGCTTTCCCGCTCCAGGAGCAGCAATTCCTGGTCCGGGCCGAGCCACGTTGCGTAGGGCAATACGTCCCGGGTTACGTAACCTTCTCGGGGCTTCCATGCGATGGCGTAGACGTCGTCCACAACCCACCAGCCTTTTGGCCCCGATTTCAGGAAGGCCATCGGACCCAACCGTTCAATAAAGTGGTCGCTCGTGTACCACCCATTGAATTCATAGCCCCCGTCGATTTTTTCCGGGCGTATGCCCTCGGCCATGAGTTCGCCCAGGGCCTTCCAACGGACCTGATTCCAGGAGAGGTAGTCGTGTTGGGCGGCGAGGCTAAAAGAGAATTGCAGCGCCAGGCATATTCCTTGTGCCCAACAGATTACGGGCTTGGTCAGGATTGGAGCGCTTGCCACAAGTGCCAGCACCGGGACCAGCGCACCCAGGAGGTAGCGGTCAAAACGAACGGGGAGCCAGGGGTGATAGAGTGCGAGAATCGCGATGATGGCCCAGATTCCCAGAAAGGTCTGTTGTCTCCGGCGGACGGCCATTGCTGGCTCACGGTTCTCATTGGGCTTGCCCTTAAGCCAGACCAGTATAGCGGCCCCCATCCATGCCGCGCCGAGGAGTCCGGCGGCCGTCAGCAACCACCAGCCATTGCCCCAGGCATGGGGCGTCCACATGCCGTCCTCTGAATAGTTTCCCCGCATGGTCATGGGGCCCAGTCCGAGGTCGTAGATGATGTTGCCCAGGTAGGGCATGCGATGGGGCGCGCGGGCAGCGGTAAAAATGACCAGCATCGTCAGGATGGGTGCCGTCCAAAGGAGGCGTCGCTTCCAGCAACCCACGTGGGGGGCTAGCCAGCAGGCGGCTGCACCCAGCACCAGGGGCAGCGCGAAAAGAGCGAGGTAAACGAACGTGATTCCGTAGAATTCCGGCGCACCCAGAAGCTGCTCCATCAGGCCGTTCCCCAGGTTTCGGGGTTTCCAGACATGGCCAAGGGCACCCGCGTGTTGGGGCATCAGGTTCAGCAGGGTGAAAGCGATGAGCCACGGGGCACCGAGTGCGACAGCACAACGTCTGATTTTCGGCGTCCGCCATGAGCGCCACCGAGGGATAGAGACCAACAGAAAGGCGATCAGAATGACGGGGGCAAACTGGCGGATAAGCAGGGCACCCGCACCGAAAAGCGAGCCGAGGAGACACCAGCGGGAACGGGGTGTTTCCAGTGCGCGTACATACCCATAACCCGACACGGCCATCATTGCCATAAACGGTACATCGGTCATAAAGGTGTACCCGAGATTGAAGGCGAGGGGGTTGGCGATAACCAACGTTCCGGCGAGCATGGCGGACCAGCGTTGGGCACCTATGGCACGCGCCGTTAAGCCGGTCGTTGCGGCTGCCAAGGCCCACAATACGATCGTCGACCAACGGAGCACCTCAAAACTGAACCCGAAGATCAGGCAAAAGAGTGTGCCCCAGGCGGCCTGGCCAATAAGGCTGGCGGTAGAAAAAGGGTGGCCTTCGAAATGGCCTGCGGCAAGCCATTGGGATACGGCCCGCCCGTAAATCCAATCATCGTTGAAGGGGAAGTTGCCCTGTGGTGGCACCAGCACCAACGCAAGCGCAAGAAGGGCCAGAGGGACGCCCGCGACCCACAAGGCATCCCGCCATGGTCGGTGCCGATCGGCCGGCTCGGGCAAGATGCGCATGGTCACGGTAAACTACGTGAGTTGCTGGCTGAGGTAGGCTTCGACCCGGCTGCGATGGTCGCCCTGGAGCTCAATGAAGTCTTCTTTCAACACACCGCCCGTGGCGCAGAGTTTCCGCAGGGCCTTCAAGAGGGCATTGCCATCTCCCGAGATATTGCGAATCACCGTGACCAGCTTACCTGCGGCCCGTTTCTCGAAAGAAACAGGCCAGCCGCCTTTTCGCGTCTTCGCAACACGATAGGAAACGGTGATGGGTGCGATAATCTCTGCCTGGGGCGCGGCTTTCTTCGGTGATTCGGTAGGCAATTGGTCCCGAATCGCGCCGAGATTGCCAAAGGGAGAATCGGAGAGGGGAGTTCGGTCTGATGAAACGTCCACACGCTTTTTGGGGGTGGCCATGATTGCTCCTGTACACAGTGGAAGGTTTGCCGCTATTGTAAGGAAAACTACGGTATTAAGCAACATGCTGCCCTATAATTACTTAGGAATAGGGCCCCTTTTGGGGTCCAGTCATTCATCGGGTGGGGTTCGGCTGTGCCTGCTCCGTCGATCTACCGGCACATAAGCCCCATAGCTGCTGATTTTGAATATTTGTGCCGTCGGGCCGTCTATCTCCTGCCGTCAGCACGTAGACTGTGCTTTCGGCGAATGGTATACTGAAGTAGAGGAATTCAGGCTATGTTGTGCCAAAAATGCCATAAGCGATCAGGTACCATTCGTTATGCGGAGGTGGTTGATGGTCGCGTCACCGATCAGTTCTGGTGCACCGAGTGTCTCGCGCAGCAGCGCTCCGGGGACGTAGGGTTCGAGATCTCCGAGATTTCTCCGACCCGACCGAACCGGGATGCTATCCATAGCGTGGTCAGTCGGGTGGTCCAATCCCAGCAGACCTGTCCGGCCTGTGATACGCCCTTACAGCGTATTGTGGAAAGTAACCGGGTTGGTTGCACCACCTGCTACGAGACCTTCGAAAAACCACTCTCCGAGTTGGTAAACCGTCTCCAGAACAATACGATTCACACGGGGAAGGCCGCCCACTTGACTGATGCACGTACCCAACTGCGGTCCGATCTTCGGTCAAAACGTTCGCTGTTGCGCAGTGTGCTCAAGGCGGAAAACTATGAAGAGGCGGCCATGCTTCGTGATGAGATCCGTTCCCTGGAATCGGGACTCTATATTTCTGAATCAGGAGCGGACTGAGCCATGCATATAGCCCCCCTACTCAAGCAAGATCCGACCTGGCAACAGGGTTCAACAGGTGTACACAACGACGTCGTCATACTTTGCGACTGCAACCTGGGTCGCAATCTGATTGATTTTCCCTTTCCCGCTCAGTGTACTTCCGAAGAGCGGGTTGCGGTCGAATCCCGCATTGTCGCGGTGTTGGACCAGTTAAACCTGCTGGCCAGTGGTCACTATTTCCGATTGCCCGAATTGTCCTATTCGGAGACCCAATTGCTGGCCGAACGCCAGTTAATCCCCCATGCACTGACCCATCCCGTATCGGGCCAGGGGGTCTATGTCTCCCAGGATCAAAGCCTGAGCATTATCGTCAATGATGAAGATCACTGCTGTATTCGCGTGCTGACCTCGGGTCTCCAGCTCCAGGATGGCTGGGCACGCGCCAGCCTGATGGACGATACGCTGGGGGCCATCCTCGACTTTTCCTTCTCCCCGAAGTTCGGATTTCTCTCGCAGAACCTGTCCCATCTGGGTACCGGCCTCCTCTGCACCGTCCTGCTTCACTTGCCTGGCTGTGCCCAGCGTAACGAATTGCCGGAGCTCCGGGAACTTGCAACCAGCCTTGACATCAATTTTCGCGGCGTGGGTATCGGTGCGCCATCATCTGGCTCCCGTGCGGAAGCGTCGGCCCACGCAGACCCCCGTCAGGCCCTTTATAGCAATATGGACGGGTTTGCGCCCCGTGCCCCCCATGAATCCGAGGGGGACCTTTTTCAGCTTTCCAATCACTCGACCCTGGGTCGGACGGAGGAAGAGCTCCTGTTTCAGTTGAAGCAGTGTGCCACTACCATTATTGAGCGTGAAGAAGGTATTCGCCGTCAAATGCGCGATAATGAAGGGGAAATACTGTCTGACCGGGTGGAACGGGCCCGGGCGCTGGCGCTGAAGGCCCGTTTGGTGCCTTTTGACGAGAGTATGAGTCTCTTGTCCTCCCTGCGACTGGGCGTGTCTCTGGGGCTGATTTCCGATGTTTCCCTGGCGGCCCTGAACGGTACGCTTATTCAGTGTCAGGATGCCCACGTGGAAGCCCATCGGATCCGGGATGAAGGCCCTGTCGGAGATCAGGATCGCAAGCGTTTCCGGGCCGCCCTGCTGAAGGCACAGTTTTTTTCGCCAAACAATTAATAAGTCTCCGCACAACGCGGGGTGTAAACAACATACCCTTTTGCTTTAAACTACAGTAGCGCCTTGGGCTTCGCAATCATGCGAAGGACTCGCGCGATACGGTGTCAGCCTCTCCAACCGGTCCCTATTGAGATCCGGAGAGATGAAATGAAAGGAACGCCACATGTGGGAACGATTTACGGAGCGCGCCAAGCACGTTGTCAGCGCGGCACGTGAAGAAGCCACCCGCCTGGGTAGCGAATACGTACGTACGGAACATATTCTACTGGGTCTGTGCCGGGAACCTGAGGGCATCGCCGCGCGCGCGCTGGAGAATCTGGGTGTCGATATAGAGGCCCTGGCCAGCGAAATCGAGCAGCAGGTCCAGCCGGGTTCCGCCGCCGTATCGGGCGAAGAGATAGCCTTCACGCCCCGCGCCAAGAAAGTCCTCGAACTGGCCGTGGAAGAGGCACGTCGCTTCAACCACAGCTATATCGGTACCGAGCACATCCTCCTCGGCCTCCTCAAAGAAGGGGAAGGCATTGCTGCCAAAGTACTTCAGGACATGAAAATCGACCTCGGTCGCATTCAGGCCGAAGTCATTCGACTCCTGGGCGACCAGGGTCGTCCCAGTGGAGAGCAGGCGCAATCGAGCAAGAAATCTCAGACCCCGGCCCTTGATAACTTTGGTCGTGATCTCACCCAATTGGCCCGCGATGACAAATTGGACCCCGTTATCGGGCGAGAAGGCGAAATCGAACGGGTAATTCAGGTATTGAGCCGTCGCACCAAGAATAACCCGGTACTGATCGGTGAGGCAGGCGTGGGTAAGACGGCCATCGTGGAAGGCCTTGCCCAAGCCATTATCAACGGTGATGTGCCCGACCTGTTGCTCAAAAAGCGGGTACTTACCCTCGATTTGGCCGGTGTGGTCGCCGGTACCAAGTACCGCGGTCAATTTGAAGAGCGGCTCAAGTCGGTCATGAAAGAAATTCGTCGGGCGGACAATGTAATTCTGTTCATCGACGAGCTCCATACCATCGTAGGTGCCGGTGCGGCCGAAGGTGCCGTGGATGCGGCGAATATGCTGAAACCGGCCTTGGCCCGTGGCGAACTGCAGTGCATTGGTGCCACGACCATGGATGAATACCGCAAGTATATCGAGAAAGATGCGGCCTTGGCCCGTCGTTTTCAGACCATAATCGTGGATGCCCCGTCGGTGGAGCAGACCATTCAGATTATCAAAGGCCTTCGTGACAAATACGAAGCCCACCACCGGGTTAAATTTTCCGACGAAGCCGTCATTGCTGCGGCCAAGTTGTCGAACCAGTATATTGCTGACCGCTATCTTCCAGACAAAGCGGTGGACGTTATTGATGAGGCCGGAAGCCGGGCCCGTCTCCAGATCACTACCCGCCCCATCGAGCACAAGCAGATCGAGCAGGAAATCGAGAAGGTGACGCAGGAGAAGGAATCGGCTATTCGTCGGCAGGAATACGAGAAGGCGGCCAGCCTTCGCGACGAAGAGCGTACCCTGATCAACAAGCTGGAAGAAAAGAAGCGTGAGTGGGAGATGAAGCGGGATTCCGCGGAAACGATTATTAACGAAGAAGATATCGCCTATATCGTGTCCAAGTGGACCGGCGTTCCCCTTACCAAGCTGGAAGAAAAAGAGTCGGAGCGTCTGCTGCGCATGCGCGACGAGCTGCACCGCTCGGTTATCGGTCAGCACGAAGCCATTGATTCAATTACCCGGGCCATTCAACGGTCCCGGGCGGGTTTCCGGGACCACGCGCGCCCGGTGGGCTCCTTCCTTTGCCTCGGACCGACCGGTGTGGGCAAGACTCTGCTCGCCAAATCCCTCGCGTCCTTCCTTTTTGGCAACGAAGAGGCCCTGATTACCGTCGACATGTCCGAGTATATGGAACGCTTCGCCGTTTCACGGTTAACCGGTGCCCCTCCGGGCTATGTGGGCTACAACGAAGGGGGCCAGCTTACCGAGCAGGTTCGACGTCGTCCCTATTCGGTTGTGCTCTTCGACGAGATCGAAAAAGCACACCCCGATGTGTTCAATGCCCTGCTTCAGGTTCTCGAAGAGGGCCAGATGACCGATTCTACCGGGCGTAAAGTTGATTTTCGTAACACGGTCATTATCATGACCAGCAACGTGGGTGCCCGTCGAATCAGTAAAGGTGGCGGTGCCATGGGCTTTCAGCGGGATGACGAAGCGTCCCTGTATGCCCGCATGAAAGAACGGGTGATTGAAGAAGCGAAGAAGGTCTTCAATCCCGAATTCCTGAACCGTCTTGATGACACCCTCGTGTTCCACCGTCTCAATGATGACCAGCTTATCGACATCGTCGACATCCAAGTAAAATCCATGGTAGATCGGGTGGCCGAAAAGGATGTACACTTGCGCCTCAACCGAGAAGCCAAAGAGTTCCTGGTTCGCTTGGGAAGTAATGAAGAATATGGTGCCCGGCCGCTTCGTCGCGCCGTTCAGCAATATATTGAAGATCCCCTGGCGGAATTGCTGCTGCGGGGTAATCTTGAACCGGGAACAAAGATTGAAGTCTGGCCCTCGGACACGGAAGAGAAATTGGTGTTTGAAACGGCTGCATTAGCTGTGGAAGGTGTAACTACTTGAAGAAACTAGCGTCTGGCCTGGCCCTTACGCTGATCGCTCTATTAACCCACGTTCCGGCCCTGGCGCAGGGCAATCCAAACGTTGGTGCGGTTCGCATCGACGGATTGGAACGTGTGAGTGATCAGTTGGTACGATCGAAACTCGAAGTGCAGGCTGGACAAGCCTACAACCCCCGCGCGGTGTCTCGTGACATCCGTCGTCTGTATGAATTGGGATTTTTTACCCATATTCAGGCCGATCTCGTGGAGGAAGGCAGCGGCGTGACGCTGACCTATGTCGTCGCGGAAAAGCAGGTCATCGAGAAAGTCCTGATTCTTGGCAATCGCAAGATTAAGGACCGCCGTATTTTATCCGCCTTGTCCATGCGCGAAGGGGACCCGTTTATTCCCGAAGCCTATGAAGAAGAGCGTCAGGCCCTGATCGATTTGTATGAAGGCAAAGGTTTCGCCAATACAACCGTCGACGTGGTCGCTGAGCGGGTTGGACCCTCCCGCATGCGCCTGAGCTACACCATCAATGAAGGTAAGAAAGCCAAGATTCGCAGCATCAAATTTGTGGGCAACGACGTGCTCAGCACCCATAAACTGCGGAAGCTCATGGGCACAAAGCGTGCCTGGTGGTTCCTTGGTGGCAAGTATGAAGAGGAAAAACTGGAATACGATCTCCAGCAGGTTCTCGACAACTACGGCAACTATGGACGACTGGAAGCCGATATTACCCGCACCGACTTGCTCTACACCGACAACGGCAAGGGTATGGACCTGACGATCTATCTTGCGGAAGGTCCGGAATACCATCTGGAAAACCTCGACATCAACGGCAACATCGTGTTTGACGACGATGAATTGTTGAAAATAGTTGAAGTCGAAGCCGGAGACGTTCACGACAAGTCGCAGGTGGAGAAGGATGCCAAGGAACTGGAAGACGGTTACCAGGACAGCGGCTATGTCAAGGCCAGTGTGGCTCCTATCGTCACCCTCAATAAAGAGACCAAGACCACCCGCGTGACCCACAAGATCGCGGAAGGTGACCTTCGTTATATTCGTGAAATCAAGATTATTGGTAACGAGCTTACGAAAGATGAAGTTATCCGCCGCTCCCTCGCCTTGCAGCCGGGAGAGCGTTACGATGGATCCCGTCTGGAATTGAGCAAGCGTGCCTTGCAGCGTACGGAGTATTTTGAAACCGTACGGACCAATCTCGATTTTGCGGACAAGCAGGATTTGTTCACCGATATTATTTTTGACGTGGAGGAAGGCAAACAGGGCAATTTCAATTTCGGTGCGGGCTTCAGCACCGATGATGGGCTGGGCGGATTTTCCGAGTTGCATCTGAATAATTTTGACCTCACCAACTGGCCCAACTTTACTGGTGGCGGTCAGCAACTGGCGTTAAAATTAAATGTCGGCACCCGACGTAACCAGTATACCCTGAGCTTTACCGATCCCGAGTTTCTTGGCTATCCCTTCGCCTTAGGATTCGATCTCTTTGACGAGTCGTACCAGGTTCGTGGCTCCTCGAGTTATTCGGAAAATCGTCAGGGTGGGCAGTTGCGATTGGGCAAAACGCTCTCCAACTATGTAAGCATGCGGACCTCCCTCCGTTACGAAACCAATGAGATTGCGAGTCTGCCAATATTCGTCAATCCCGTCATTCGCCGTCAGGGTGGTGAGTCGACGACGGTTAGTATCCGCAATGAATTTGAACGGAATACGTTAAACGCGTTCCGCGACCCCTCCAAGGGCAGCAAGCACATCTTGAGCCTCGAGCTGGCGGGACTGGGTGGAGACAACGACTTCTACAAGCTCTACATGGATTCCACTTGGTATCGCGGCATCGACGAGGAGGAGAAGTGGATTCTTTCATTCCGTACCCGTGAAGGTTATGTGGCCGAGTATGGAAACTCCGACTACGTGCCGCTCACCGATAAATTCTATGCCGGTGGCACGGCTACCGTACGTGGATATAAGAACCGTGACATAGGACCGACGGCGAAGCAATTCATTTTCTTCGGCGATGACTTCCCCTTGGGTGGCAATCTCCTCTGGGTAGGTAACCTGGAAATGAAGTACAAGCTCACCGAGCAAATTCGCTTCTACTCCTTCGTAGATGCGGGTGGTGTCTGGGATGACAACAATATCGATTTGGGCGAAATTAAGTACAGCGTCGGCCTGGGTATTGGCATGGAAGTGCCCCGTCTTGGACCGATTCGCGTGGACTACGGCTTCCCCCTTAATCCCGACGAAGACCAGGGCAGTGGTCGCCTGCACTTGATTTCCGGCATACGTTTCTAAAATACTGCGGCCCCCGAATCGCTGTGGATTCGGGGGCCCATTTTCTTGATTGAAAAATGGGGTTGTTGCTATAATTGACAGAATTCCCCCCGCTGTCTCAAAAGAAATGGCGCACTTTATTTATACGGGGATGATTTAGTTCATCGCCAGATACCTGAGAGGACGAAAACTCGTGATACGACCCACAAAGACCCTACTCGTCGCCGCACTTTTATGCACCCTAGGCGCGGGCCTTCTGAGCACACCCGCTCAGGCCCAGGATGGGAACTACAAGATTGCTGTTGTCGATATGTCGGCCGTCTTGGCGAAGTATGAGAAACGAAAAGACAAGTATGCCGATTTGCAGAAAAAGGTAGATGCGCTTCAGGCAGGTATCGACAAGATGTCCAAAGAAATCGAAGCCTCCAAAGCGGATTACGACAAGCGGAAAAAAGACCTTTCTGATGCCGAGCTTTTCGCCTTAGAGACAAAAATCAAAAATGATTACGCAAACTATCAGAACGAGCTGGCAAAAAATCAGCGCGAAATCGATGGCATGGAAGAACTCGTCCTGAAGGAAGTCCTGAAAGATATCCAGGACGCCATCAACAAGGTTGCCGAAGCAGACAACTACCACCTGATTCTGAATGATGGTAAGGGTCCCCGTGGTGCCGTGCTGTACGCCGCTGCTGGCATCGATATTACGCCTAAAATTCTATTGGAATTGAATAAGTAGCGCCAGCGATAAGCGTGAAAAAACAATCCCTGATTTACTTCGCGTATCGGGCCTGCGGGCCTGATACGCGTTGACTATATTGGACGACCCTGTTTTCGGGTTTCGTCCTCCCCCATTCGAAAGGAACTCCTACAATGAACATGACGGTTGGCGATATCGCGGTCATGGTCGGCGGTACCGTTTCGGGTGACGCGTCGGTGATGATTACCGGTTTGAACGGAGTCGATGAGGCCGGTTCGGGAGATCTCTGTTTCTGCAGAAACCTCCGCTATCTGCCGAAGCTGGTGGCATCAAAAGCGTCAGCAGTCTTGATTCAGGAAGCGCCGGAAGGCCTGGCAATGTCCGCCATCATCGTTTCCCAGCCCGATTTGGCCTTTGCCATGGTGCTCAAGCATTGCGAGACGCTTTTCTTGCACCATCCCAAGGGCATTCATGCCTCGGCGGTTATTCACTCCGAAGCGACGCTCGGTGCCGATGTGGCCGTGGGTGCGTGTGCGATTATCGAGGCCGGCGCAAATCTGGCCGACGGCGTGATTGTCTATGCCGGGTCCTATATCGGCAGAGATGTGAAGATAGGCCATGGAACCATCGTCTATCCCAACGTGACCATACGTGAAGAGACCGAAATTGGTCGCCATTGTATTATTCACGCCGGTGCAACCATCGCCAGCGATGGTTTTGGCTACGCCCCGATGGACGGTACCTGGATGAAGATTCCCCAAGTCGGTCGGGTGGTGTTAGGAGACGATGTTGAAATAGGATCGGGCACCTGTATCGACCGGGCAACCTTCGGCGTTACGCGTGTCGGAACAGGTACGAAAATTGACAATTTGGTCCAAGTCGGACACAATGTTCAAATAGGAGAACATTGCGCGCTCGCCGGTATGGTTGGGGTCGCGGGTAGCGCCGAGTTGAAGGACCGGGTACAGGTCGGTGCCACGGGTGCTATTAAGGGGCACCTGACGGTTGGCGAAGGAGCTACGGTGGCAGCACGGAGTGGCGTTGTGCGGTCTGTTGAGCCGGGTGCGACCGTGTCGGGATTTCCCGCCATCGCTCACCATGAGGAGCTGCGGGTTATCGTCGCTCAGCGCCGATTGCCTGAACTCATTCGACGAATCAAGGTGCTGGAGCGGGAGCTCGAAGCAGTGAAAGAGCAGCTTACATGAGTAAACAAAAGACGATTAAAGAACCGGCCTCCTTTTCCGGAATCGGACTGCATACCGGCAGCCTGACCACGGTAAAATTCAAGCCCGCCCCGGAAAATTCCGGTATTACGTTCTATCGAGTCGATCTCGAGGGGTGCCCCGCGATTCCCGCAGATGTGGATAACGTGGTGGGCGTTGCCCGGGGAACGACGCTGGGTATCGGTGATGCCAAAGTTCACACCGTCGAGCATGCCCTTTCCGCTATGGCTGGCCTCGGTATCGACAATCTGGATATCGAGCTTGACGCGGAAGAAATTCCCTCAGGCGATGGCAGCTCCATGCCCGTCATGACGGCCCTGCTCAAAGCGGGTATCGTGGAGCAAGAAGCAGAAAAGCAATATATTACCGTGGACCGTCCCGTTTACTATCGTCAGGGCGACGTCACGTTGAGCATACTGCCTTCAGATGAACATCGGGTTTCCATGACGATCGCCTATGATCACGTGGCGATTGGAACCCAGTACGCGTCGTTTACCATTACGGAAGAAACTTACAAGAAAGAAATAGCACCGGCCCGTACTTTCTGCTTCCTTCGCGAAGTGAAGATGCTCCAGGAAAAAGGACTAATCCGGGGCGGCAGTCTGGAGAGTGCCGTTGTCATTGGCGACGACACTATCCTGAATGACGACCTCCGTTTTCCCGACGAGTTTGTGCGCCACAAGATTCTTGATCTTATCGGCGATATGTATCTCCTGGGCCGCCCGATTAAGGGCCATATCGTCAGTGTGAAGGGGGGCCACGAAAAGAATGTCCTCTTTTCCAAGCAAATAAAGAAAGCCCTGGCCAACGGCAGTGCCTCACGGAATCAGTCCGTACCGGCCTCCGCCCAGATGAATCGTCCACCGGCCCTCGATGTGAGTAAGATCATGAAGATCCTTCCGCACCGTTACCCCTTCTTGCTCGTGGACCGAATTCTATCCTTCGTACCTATGGAACGGGTGACAGGTATTAAGAATGTCACCGTGAACGAGCCGTTTTTCCAGGGACATTGGCCGGAAACGCCCGTCATGCCCGGTGTAATGATAATCGAAGCCATGGCCCAGGTAAGCGCCGTACTCATCTTTGGCGACAACCGGGATCCCGATGGCAAGCTCGCCTTCTTCCTGGGGGTTGACAAGGCCCGTTTCCGTCGCACCGTGGTGCCTGGGGATCAGTTGCTCATCGAATGCGAGATGGTACGGTCACGGCGCAACGCCTGCAAGGTGGCCGCCAAAGCCTTGGTGGACGGCAACGTCGTCGCCGAAGCCATCATGACCTTCGGCCTCATGGCGATGGACGAGCTATAACCTGAATAGGCGAAGATTCGTCTAGAAAATTCTGCAACGCGTTTGATTGCCAGCGTTCAGCGCAGCCGGTTCGTCTGCATTACGTCGAAGACGTAAACACAACGTGCCCTCAGCCCGTGGCCGACGGGCAGTGCCCACCTTCGTGATCTCAAATCCGTTCAGGTATTTCAGCGGAAGCTAAGGTCAGATGGCACGCAGTATACCTGTGACAATCACGGGAAGCGCCAGGTGGAGGAATCAAGCATCTCGATGGCCTTCTCGAGGACCGCGTCTTTGCCATCCTGATAAATCGTTACCGCATTGCTTCGGTCCAGGGTGAAGAAGGCATCGGGTATCACGCCGCCAACGCCGGAGCCATCGGAAGCCCCCTGAATTTCGCCTGCCTCATTCAGTGAACGTCGGGCGGGATACATGACCGAATAGCCACCAGGAAGCGTGAGGTCTACTGTGGGCAGACCCGGGGCCGCCCCCGTGCCGGATTCACCGAAGATGCGCACGTTCTCTTTCCCTTTAAGGAAGCCCGCCATGGACTCGGCAGGACCCATGGTGTAGTCATCAACCAACACCACGATGTGGCCCAGGTAGAGGGGTTCCTCGGGCGTCACATAGACCGTTTCTTCGCTTTCTACAAGATACAGCTCCAATTCGCTATCCCAGACTCCCGGAATTTCGAGAAAGCTTTGCGCCTCCACGAGAGGTTGGAGCATCACGGGAACCAAGGTGCCATCGCCGCCCTGTGTGCCTCGGAGATCGATAATAATACCGGCAGAGGCCTCTTTCTGGGCCAATCTTACCGCAGCCTTAAAATCGCGGGAAGGGAAGGGCGTCGAGAGGGTCGGGGCAATGGCGGCTACGCGAAGGTAGCGGTAATTTTCACCCAAGATATGGGTCTTAATCGGGCTGTCAAAAAGTTCTACCGGTGTCCAAAGAGGCCGCGATAGGGCCATGGTTTCATACCGGTCTTTTGCGAGGCTCAGGGTCGTCGTTGATTCCGAGGTCGCGCCGGGATTCATATAGCCAATGGTGTGGGTCGAGTCTACGGGGCCACGGGTCAGCCAATCCAACTGTTGACGCCGTCGTCCATCGGGGGTGCTCGCCGGGCTGTCCGCCCACAATACATTGGCTTTCGGTAAGGCAGCGCCCAGGGCTTCGCCGTCCCAGGAGAGAATCGTAGCGCCCCATTCAATGCCCGCCGCTTCTGCCGGGCTGTCGGGCAACAAGCCGACAACAATGACGGTACCATCGGAAAGGGGGGCCAATGCGAGGCCCGCTGAAGCGCCTACATCCGCATCACGGAGCACGTCGTTGGGATCGATCGTGACATTGCTGTCGGGGATAGCGAAGAGATAGCTGCGGACCGCCCGATACCAGGCCGCCCGGTCTTTGTTTTCCTCTGCAGCCAGCACCTCGGCCGCAGTCTTCTCATAGAGGCTATCCCAGTTGATGCCCTTGTGTTGGCTATAGGCGTATTCGCGTTCCAGCCGATCGTGGAGAATTTGGAAGGCCTTTGACCAGGTCCGGCCCCGTAAATCGTTCTCACCGCGCAATACCGCAGGGAGGGGGATATTGGGTACGGGAACTTCGAATCCCGTAACGGGAATTCGTGCTGTGGTGCAGCCGCTGGCAAACAAGGAAAGGGGCACTACCGCAGCAAGAGCGAGTCGACGAAAATAAGGAATTGGCTTGCGCTGAATCATAGGAAAAATCCTGACTGAATACCGAAAACCGCCCCGCACCCGGTGTAATGCCGTATCAACCCAAGACGAAACGGCCCCGCAGGACGTACTACACTAACTTTAGCATATCGTTGGGGAAAGTCCCAAAGTTAAATGGTGCACCGTTCAGGGTCGGGTGGAGGGGGAGGGGGACCCCAAAGAGATATCCGCGACGTGACGCCGTATACAGAAATGGACCCGGTGGGTGGTGTGTTGCACCGTCCACCGGGTCCACAAACCCAGGAATTAAATCATTGTTGGCTTAGCGACCGAGGCTGGTAAAGAGATACATGCCCTCTTTGCCAGGGGCCACGATGTCGAGCCAGCCATTACCATCGATGTCGGTAATCCAGCAGTAGATGCCGATGCCACTCGCCCGGCCTGCGGGGCCATAGTCCAGGGTGTGGCGAGTGAAGCCATCGGGCGAGATGTCATAGTAGTAGGTGCCGATGGGATCATGGCCGCCGGGATCGTGGCCCCGGTGGGCGCGATAGCGCTTTCCGGTGACGAGTTCCAACTCCCCGTCGTTGTCGATATCGGCAAGCTGCATTTCGTGGTACTGACTGCGGAATTCCTCGATAACATGTTGCGTCCACGTGCCGTCGTCGCCCTGTTCGAACCACCACAGGCCATAGACATGGGCTCCGCCGACAATAATATCGTTCTTACCGTCCTTGTTAACGTCATGAACCAATACCGGCACCGAGGCCGTGCTCAGGTTGAATTCAGGATGCCATTTCCAGGCGCTGACGTCGTAGGGATTCTCGGGCGCTTCCATCCATCCCCCGGAAAAGATGAGGTCCGGCCGACCATCGCCGTTCAGGTCCCCACAGCCAAAACCGTGACCACCACCGCCTTCCGTGATGGTGTACTGTTCGAAACGGCCTTGCCCGACACTATTCTCGTCGCGAACCAGGCGAAAGAAATGGACGGGACTCGTCGTAGCGAACACTTCCACATAGCCGTCCCCGTCGATATCATAGAAAGAGCAGCGCTCGATGTTGCCTGTTTTAGCGACTTCATGGGTGGTCCATTCCACGAGCTGGCCCTTGGGGTTTTCCCGCCAATAGACCGTGCCGCCAAACCACCCGCCGGTGACGATGTCCATATAGCCGTCCCCGTTAACATCCATGGGGTAATCGCTGAAGTCATCGTAATAGTCGTCGGCCTCCATAACGTCGCAGATCTTGTGGGACGTCTTGAAGTCGGGGCCAGCATGCCAGTAACCGCCGGAGACGATATCTACCTGGCCATCCTTGTCCACGTCGAAAACCGAAGCGGCCTCGTAGGTCGTATCCCCGATCTTCGTGCGCTCGAAGAGCACCGTGGGCTCTGCGGCGGCGCAAAAGGCCATCGCGAGTAGTGTTGTTGCAATCATAAACTATACCTCCCGTTTCCAAACGGTGTTCGGATTCTATACATTGACGTAGCCCTGATAGACAGAGCGTGCTTATTTCTGTTCAAACTGCAACGGAAATCCATCTGGCGTGGTCAGGCGGGCACAAAAGTTCCACCCACCCGCGTGCTGGATAATTTCCAGCAACAGGGCATTGTCACCGGCCTTGAGGGATATCGGTACGAGGTCGCTATCCAGAGCCGTGCCACGGTCGATATCGTTCTCGTGAACCTTGACCCCGTTGACCCACGCACGAACGCCGTCATCGCTACCAATACGGAGCGTGGCTTCCTGGGCTTCGGCCACGTGGACGGTAACATAGGCGAAAGCCCGGACCTGGTCCTGCAGCGGAAAGTTGACGAGGGCCATAGCCCCGGCACCGGGTGTGGGAATCCACCGGACGGCGCCGTCACCTTCACCAAAGGTTACACTGAGATCCACCACACCATCGACCAGCACGGGGCTGCCATCGGTGGGGGCGTCTTTCAGCGCGAAGGGTTGGGCGATATGCCATTGATTCACGAAGCCCAGTTGGCGTGCGAAGTCTTCGTTGCTACCCGACACGGGGCCCATCTGCAGCAACTGCTGCACCGACGCTGTATCGTTCGCACGAGACATGAGGATGGTCTTCAGTTCATTGGATTCATCGGTGCGCCCGGCTTCGGCGAGCACACGGGCCATACCGGTTAAGACCGAGGGTTGGAGCTCCAGAAGGCCATCGTCGCCCAGCGCCTGCTTCAACTGATCGAAGGCCTCCGGCACGGGGAAGGCTTTGATGCCTTCCATCGCCGTATTGCGCGTTTCGTCATTGTCGGCGGTGCGGTAGAGGCTGAGATAGGCACGCCCGGCCCCGGCATGATCGCCCTGATCGCGGAAGGCGGTCGCCATGGTCGTGATAGCCGCAATCGCGGCCGTCTTGTCTTCGGGACCACTCGTGGCCGCTAGACCTTCGAGGAGGGGCACACATTCAGGAAGGCGATATTGGGTAAGGGCGTCGATCTGAATGGCGGGAGCGATGTCTGTGGCACTCTGGAAGACGGGCACGAAGCGCGGGTCCTGGGTGCGGGCCATAATGCCCAGCAGCTTCTCCTTCACGGCGACCGGCTGCCCGGCATAGACTTCGCTAAGACGTGGGGCCATCGCGGGGTCATTGATGGCTTCGATAGCGGCAACGGCAGGGCCTTCGAGGAGGCCCGACGCGTCATTGGTCCAGGTGCTCATGATGGTATCCAGCACGCTTTCATCACCGAAACGTCCCAGGCCGGCCAGGGCACCGCCCTGAATGACCGGGTTCACCGATTGGGCGAGCATGGTGCGATAGAGGGCCATGCTGGCGTCCCATTTGCCGCCCGTGCGGACCAGGGCGTCGGCCAGACGCAACACCGCATCTTCCGCTTGAAATTGATGATTGATGTCGATTGAATTCGCCAGTGCCACAAAGGGTTCCACCAGGGTGGCGTCGCCCGTGCGGGCCAGGGCCAGGGCTGCCGCCGCCTTCTCCGCATCGGTGCCCCGGTGGAGTTTGGCGAGGATTAAGGGCGTCGCTTCGTCGTCCTGAGTTTTGTTGAGCGCATCCATCAGGGCGCAGGCAAAGGCTTCGTCGGCATCGGGCAGGGCACCACGGAGTGCGGCGCGGCCTTCGGCGGTGTTACTTTCCTGAATCGCCCGACGGGCCCGCTCTTTGGTGTTGTCTCTATAGAGCAACGCGCTGATGGCCTGAATATCGGCACCTTCGGGAAGCACGACAGGCAAGATACGCAGCAGGATGAATTGCTGTTTCTGCACATCCGTCGCGGCCAGCGCATCGAGCAACTGCTGGGCCACGACATCGCGCTCAGCTTCCCGTCCAGGCACGCTGACATCATTGGCGATATCCAGGATAATCTTATTCGCCGCCGAGGAGACAGAAGAATCTTCCAGGAAGAGCAAGGGGATCAGGTTGTGCACCGGATCAATGCCGTAGCGGGGGATAAGCTGGCGCGCCAGGCTCCGCTCAATTTCAGAGCCACTGCGCACTTGTTGCAGCAAGTCATCCAGGGTGGGTTTGGCCCCTTCTGCCACACAAATTGAAGCGGACAACGTAATGGCCAACGTAGCCACCAGGGGTCCATAGAAGCGTTTATAGTTCATCGATAGTTCCTCGGAAAATTGTTTTCGTTGTATCGCGTTGGTCTCCAAAAGGAGACGGGAAGTCAGTTCGGTCCTAGAGCTTCCACGGCGGACGGTAGGCCCGGCTCAGGTAGCGGTTGGCCGCATCGTCATTGATGAACTGTTCCGCTTCCCCGTCCCAGTTGAGTTTTCGACGGGTCTTCAGTGCAATACCGGCAAGCAATACAGGTATCGTGGACCGCACGCCCTGCTCGATATCGGCAGCAGGTTTTTTGCGGGTGCGGATGCAGTCGAAGAAGTTATTGTGGTGATCAGCATTGGCCCAGCTCTTTTCAGGCTCGCCCACAAACTCTTCAATGCCCAAGGTGTCGGGGAATACCTTGAAGGTGGCCCGATCGACAATGAGTTTGCCTTCCGTGCCCTGGAACATGATGCCCAGTCCCTTGCCGCCATGGTCATTGGAGTGTCGCTGTTCCCAGGTTACATTTACACCGGGATATTCCCAGATGGATTCGATGCTTTCAAAATTCTGGCTGCCGGCACCACCCCGGGGGCTTGTTCCAATGGCCTGCACATTGAGAGGTTTGTCCTGTCCAATACCCCATTGAACGATATCCATCAGGTGGACACCCCAGTTGGTCAGTTGGCCACCGCGGGCATAATCGTGGTGCCCCATGAAGCCACCATAGCGGCCCATGGAGAAGGGTTCATAGGGTGACGGTCCGAGCCAGAGGTCCCAGTCCAGGCCATTGGGGATGGGTTCTTCGGTGAGTCCAGTGCCCCAGTCGTTTACACTGACCCAGGCGCTGGCAGACGTAATCTGACCCAATCGGCCACTCCGTACGATATCTATGGCCTTCTGAAAAACCGGCATGGAGCGCTGTTGGGTGCCGAGTTGCATGACCCGGCCATAACGGCGTGCCGCTTCCACCATGGCGCGGCCTTCGGAAACGGTCGGGCACGCCGGTTTTTCCACGTAGACATCTTTACCGGCCTGACAACCTTTGATAGCGAGTAAGGGGTGCCAGTGGTCGGGCGTGGCGACAAAGATGCCATCAATGTCATCACGGTCGAGGACATAACGGAAATCCTGGAATCCTTCCGGCCGACGTCCCGTCATTTCTTCCACCTTATCCTGGCGGTTGAAATAGCGCCCTTTGGCCACGTCACACAAGGCAACAAGATGGCAATTGGGGTTTTCTGCCAGGGCCTCCACGTGGCGGCCACCCATGCCTCCCGTACCAATGACGGCAATACGCACCTGGTCGGAGGGGCTGACCCGCGCGGCATTGGCCCGGCCCGACTTGGTGCCGGTCAAAAACACCGCGCCCGCACCGATGCTTCGGCACGAGCGGGAAATGAACTTTCGACGGTTAATAGCCTTGGACATGGCTTGTAGTACTCCCTGGGTTATTGGATTCAAGTGAATCGGTAAAGAAGTGTCCGGCAGGTGCGGCCCGGCATTCAGCACAACGGATCATGGCGTCACGATCGATTGCGGTAGACGGCCCGCTCACAGGAATGGGTTCACCGTGCACCCGCAAGGATACACGGAAAGCCCCACGGTACTCGAAACACAGTGCACAGCCCATTGCCAACCAGAGAAATCCTGCACAGTTCAGGACAGCAGACCGGCAGCGGGACCTTGAATAAAAGACATCTCACTTGGGAATTATCCTAGAGGACCGGACTGGACATGTCAAGTCAAAATTTTGCACAAACGATTTCCTGTTGGATATTGTGTGTTTTAGAGACATTTTAAAAGCTTCCAGCGCCATGGGCGGGGCCACCGGCCGGGAATGTATCGGCCCGACTCTAATTCGGTATACTTTCAATTATGACGCAACGAACGAAAGTTACCATGAAGTTTTTGGCGGAGGAGCTGGACATATCGGTTTCGATGGTGTCCCGTGTCTTGAATGGCAAAGCCAAAGAGTATCGCATCAGCGAAAAAACCCAGCAACTCGTTCAGGAGGCGGCGGAAAAGCACGGATTCATGGTCAACGAGGTCGCCCGCGGTCTGCGCCTCCAGCGGACCAATACCATCGGTCTCCTCATGCCCGATATCTCCAACAGCATATTCTCCATGATTGCCCGCTCCGTCGAAAACACCTTCCGCCGTAACGGTTATTCCACCATACTCTGCGATACGGCCAACGATGCCGAAGTGGAGCAAAAAGCTCTGGGCCTCCTTCATAGTCGCTCTGTCGATGGCATTCTGATGGCACCCGTTGGGAAAGAAACCCGGTATATAAAGGCCATCTTTGATCGGGGATTCCCCATCGTCCTCGTGGACCGTTTTTTCGACCAATTGCGTGTGCCCTACGTTACCTCCAACAACTATCAGGGCGGCTATGTTGGTGCCATGCACTTGATTGATCATGGACATCGCCATCTTGGCTTTATTCAGGGTATACCCGATTCCAAACCGAGTTCCGAGCGTCTGCGCGGCTTTCGCCAGGCCCTCCAGGATTGTCAACTGCCCTTTGACGAAACCCTGGTCGAAGGGAGTAAATTTGATGCCGAAGACGGCTATCTCAGTGCCAAGGCCTTGCTGGAGCGTCCAGACCGGCCCACCGCTCTTTTTTCCTGCAGTTCCATCGGCGCCCTGGGGGCCATGAAGGCCTGCGGCGAAATGGGCCTGCGCGTGCCCGAAGATGTATCCCTCATCGGCTTCGATGAATTCCCCTACGCCTCTTTGCTCGCTACGCCGCTGACCACCATAGCGCAACAAACCGGTGCCCTCGGTGAAAGCGCGAGCCAGATGTTACTCGACTGGCTTGATTCCGGGAAGCCGCCTGCCATCACTTCACGGGTCTTTGATACCGAATTGCACCCCCGCGCCTCGGTAGCTACCCGTAATCCGTCGTGACGACAGCCGACTCCGAGTGGGGGCTGTACCCCGTCGATTCACGTCGATGACAATCTTCAGTCAAGGTTGACCATTTATTGCGCTACGCGACACGATGTCTATTTACACTATTGCGCAATCCAATAGGGTCAATAGTGAGCAGACCCACCTTCCCTATCCCTTTCTTCGCCCTGCTACGCTCCTTCTGCGTGTCATCGGGTTGTTGCCCAACCGTCCCCGAACCCCTGCTATATGCGAGTGTAAGTTGCTTAATAAAAGGGGGTTAGGAGGTTCAAGGTGCGATGCGTAGCATGACGTAAGTAGGTGGCATCCACCTCTGGGCGACCGTTGTAGAGTCCCTCTACTATGACGAAATAGCATCATTTTCAGGGGTGAACGCTCATTGGCACGTAGGTTGCTCTAATACGAGTATCACAATCACCTCAACGCAGCGCCGAATCCGCGATGGAGTACGGCACCCCCGCTCAGAATCTGGGCGACATCCTGCGAAGTATTGCGAATCGTTCCCAGGCGTCTTTTGTGACCGACCTCCAAAGGGCACCTGTTTCAGGGGGATGATGTATTGGCCCTGAGGCCCGGTTGAGCGCGAATTGCGCCATCGCGCTGCTTCTCCAACGCAATGATTGAGTCCGAAAGCATTGGTTCACGATGCCGTTTTAACCCATGAACGATTTCGGATACCTCGACGGGTGACGTCACCCAATCAGGTTCAGCAGGTGTAGGACAATTCGACCAAGATCTGGAGATGCATAGCGGGCAGCATTGCCGGAAACTCCGATGGAGAAAGTTCAGGTGTAGCATGGAAGTACATCATGAGGCACAAGAGAAAACGCCGCTGGCGAACCCAGCCGACAATCGTCGGCGGGGGCTTTACCTGACCATCGGGTTCATGATGCTCCTGCCAATTTTACTGGCACCAACCCACCCTATCGCCGTGTATGCCTTTCTCGCCGATACCTACGGGCGGCCCTTGATCGAAATTGAGCCTCGCGAAATAGACCCCGATCTCGAAGCCTTTCTAATCACACCACACCAGCTTTCGCGCTACCGGGATGACCTCCGTTCCGATATGCTTGACACCCGCACGGGCTGGCTCTTTGCTATCGTTCGCGGTGTGGATGGTCGCCTGGAGCAGGCACCAATACGAACCTGGAATACATTTCTCCCCGATGTTGTGCACAAATTTCTGGGTGGGTGGCTCGACCAGAAGGAAATTCCCTATCTCGGTGATGCCGTAGCACTCTGGATGGATGGCGGCACCATCGTGGCCATGGGGCACTACCATCCCTTTGGTGGCGGTCCCTCTGCAGGTGACCGACGGGCCCAGTCCCTCTCCCTTTATGCCGAAGTCGTTGTTTCCAATGGGGTCATTCCCATGGTCTATGTGGAAGGTGAGGTTGTTCCCTATGGAGCCCATGCCCGCATTTCCGTTGACGTGTTCCGAAACATTCGCGCCTTGGAAAAAAGTCTTCTTATGGAGGTGAAAGATATCCCCATAGCGATGAAGGTTCCCAGCCGTGAGTTGATTTCGGTGCTTGCCTATCTACGGGATTACCGGGGGGCCAATCTGACCGACAAGAAAGATGTCGCGGCTACGCTCAGCACATTGTGCCTTGAATTCAGGGCGATCCATGAGCCGGTCTTTCAAAACGGATTTTCCCCACTGGCCTATCAATCTGATCCAGACAAACTGGCGGTTCTGCACAATCTCATCAATCTGGAATTCTGGACGGTTGTCGTGGCTGGGTCAAATCGAGCCTCTGGATCTCAGGATCTGGTGGTCGTAGAGAACGGCGGCGGGGAGATTCAACCGTTTATAGGGGGGGCCCCCGATACGAATTCCTCTACCCCAATGATTGCGGCCCTGTCTCCCCAACACATAGACGCCGTCTGACACCCTCTGCCCTGGTTGCGGCGTAAGGGGAATCGCCAAGATTAAAGTATTTACAGGCTTGGGCCGAAAACGGCGCCCATGACTGACAAGATCCACGGTCCGTGATAAAGTTTTGAGTGCAGGGCATGAGTGAAACGTACCCCTACCATTGCAGAAGCATACGTCTGAGGTGGTTCGCTTTATGAGGGGCACTATCTCATCGAAATAACAGGGGTCGGACTTCGTTCTATCAGGTTCAACCCAAAGCTTGTTGCTCGCCTCATCGTGCTGATGGCGGGCGCTTTTTCATGAACTGAACGGTCCTATCGAGGTGCTCACTGTGAAAAAGTTCGTTCCCTTTCTAAAGTTGCTCTCCACAATGGCAGCCCTAGTCGTTTTTCAGGGATGTGAACCTACTACAACGCTAGTTAGCGTTCCTGATGTGAAGGGTTGACGCAGGAGGCCGAAGAAACCTCGCTTGCCAACGCGAACTTGAGCCTGGGCGCGGTATCAGAAGCGGCCAGCGATACCGTTGTCGCCGATTTGGTGATCTCACAAAGCCCCACCGGGGGAAACGATGTCGCGCCGTACTCTGCCGTCGCGATAACGGTCTTGACCGGGCCAGGCACGGCGGGCGAATGTGAATGTGAGACCTTCGAGACGACGGTAACGGGCCGCCTGGTCTACAACGATGAATCTCCCGTAAAAGGCGCAACCATCACGTCCAGTTTTGAGGGGACCGTTTCCAGCGATGCCAATGGCGACTTTTCGCTGGTCATCACGGTAACCGGAAATCCGGCGTCGCCCCCGGACGTAACCATATCGGCCACGGTTAGCGTGGAGCAGACTCGACCTGGTCGTGGCCAACTATGGCAGCCAGGGCTTGTCCGTGCTCTTGGGCAATGGAGACGGTACCTTCCAATCGGGATTGACCACCACGTCGGATGGGCCCACGGACATGGCGCTGGCAGACTTTGACAGAGACGGCAATCTGGATCTGGCAACCGCCAATGGCACCGAAATAGTGATGTTCCTTGGCAAGGGTACGGGTCGTTTTGAGCCTGCTGTTCCCATTAGCAGCGCCCGCGGTTCCGACGCCATACTCTCAGGCGACTTCAATGGCGACGAGAAAATAGATTTGGCTACGACCAATGGCAACAATGTTCAGATAATTCTGCAACGCTAATCGGGGCGCCGGATGGGTTCATTCGGGAGTCCCTGAATGCCCTGTAAAGTAAATAAGCCATGGGGAGTCGTAAGCATGTAATGCTTGCGACTCCCCATGGGTGTTTAGAGCGGGTGTGGCAGTGACGGGGGTGTAATTGGGGCACCCATCCCACCCGTCAACCTCCAGTCTCCCGAAGATGGGCCACACGCCAGTGTGTATGTGCTCTGTGCTCCGGAATCCAAAAATTTCTCGGAAAAGAGCGCATAGTCCATGTAGGGGCAGGAAACTGCTTCGCCCTTGGGGCACCGCCCTCCCCGGCGTTCTCAATCAGCATCTCCTGCCGCTTTTTCGCTCACCGACAGAAAATTGGCACGCAAACTGCGTTAAAGATGCAGTACTGCGGCACCAACCGGGATGCCTCGCACCAGTAAATCGGCCGAATTATATCGCTAATGCACTGATATAAAACGCGTTAACAGAAAGAGTTGACTTAAGCGGCAACGAGCGACGGGTCGTTATAAAGTGACCCCATCGTAGGGTTTCTTTGTAAAGTATCCGAATCGTAACCAAAACCAACGTCATCTCGGGCTTTGTCCATCCCACGCCCAGGGGAATCGGCATGCTCCGGCGCGAGAATCACTCGCCAAGACGACCAATAGTAATAATGCGTCTGAAAATACGTGAAAAATAAGACAAAACATACCCGGAATGCCAAAAAATAATACGCATGAGTAATAACGACGCATTGGTAGGTGTTGTTGTAACGTAAACCAAGGAAGTACGGTGTACCATGGAAGTTCGTCATGAGGCACAGGAAGCTCCGCGCAGGTGTCAATTCAGATTCAAGCGCTATCGGATCCTCCTCACAGTTTTAATTGCAGCCCTCTTGCTGCCCGCGGTCTTGTCACCCACCCATCCCATCGCCGTCTATGGCTATCTTTTCGATACCTATGTGCCGCCACTCATGGCCCCCGTGGCGGCCGGCGTGGATGATGGTCTCACCGACTTTCTCATCACACCCGACCAGTTGGACCGCTATCGGGATGAATTGTTCGCTGATTTTAACGATGAACGGGGCGGTAAGCTTTTTGTCATCGTTCGGGAGTCCGGTGGTGATTTCCGGCATGAACCCATCCGGACCTGGAATTCGTTCCTGCCGGAGGAATTACCCACCGCCATAAGTCGTTGGCTGGACCGAAAAGAATTGCCCTACCTGGGCGATTCGGTGGACCTGTGGATGAACGGCGACGAGATCGTTGCCGTCGGACACTATCACCCCTATGGGGGTGGGCCGTCGCCCGGTGATCAGCGTGCCCAGTCTTTCTCGAAATTTGCCGAGGTCGTGGTATCCAACGGGATCGTTCCCATGGTCTACCTCCACGGGGAAATCATACCCTATGGCAATAACGTGAAGATCTCCAACAGCCATTACCGCACCATGCGGACGCTGGAGCGGGGCTTGCTCATGGAGATTAAAGAGATAGCGGTATCGCCCGCGACACCGAGCATCCGCTTCGCCGCCTTTCTTGCTTACCTGCGGGATTACCGCCATGTGGACCTCACCGACAAACATCGCGTCGCCAGCGAAGTGTACGCTATGTGCGCAACCTTTAAGCGCACCTACGCGGAGGCCTTCACCAAAGGCTTCCGACCTTTTGCTTACCGGGAAGAGCCCGACAAGCATTCCATGCTGAGCAACTTGAGCAATGTGGAGCTCTGGGCTGCGGGTGTTAAATACTTTCGGAATCCGTAACGTTAGTTGAGGCCTGCACCGTCTCGCCCCACGTGCTGGCACCATTGAAGTCCTGCACCACCGCGGAAACGCCCCAGAGTCGGGGCGTTTCCGCGTTTTCATTTTTTGGTTCCGCCTCTACGGGTATTGGCATAAGTACGTATTCGCCGTGAACGATTGGAGGCTGGCAGTCACGAAGCGCGGTACGTGTCTGTCATGTTCAGAGCTCTTCAATGAGACGGCCGAAATGGACCCTTGTGGAAACTTAGTTTTCCGAAGGGGCGGCACACGGTGGCGCCACGGCGCCTGTGCTACCCCCGGGGAGGGCTTAGTCCTCATTGCGCTTGGTCGCTGACTGAGGGAGGCCAAAGATCCGGTCAAAAGCCCAGGTGAAGACGATCGCGTATACGAAGAAGAAGACGAGGACGCCGAGATTCGTGACAAAGGCGGCGAGCAAGGATGTGTTGAGCCAGTAGGCCACGACGGGAATTAGCAGAAATACCAGACCGCCTTCGAAACCGAGTCCATGCATCACACGGCGTTTAAAGGAGCGACCTTTCGTATCCTGACGAACTTCCCATCGTTCGAACAATCCATTGAAGATGTAATTCCAAACAAGGGCGATAGTGGACATCAATACAGCGAGACCCAATGTGGAGGTCATCGGCTCAGCAAAGAATAGTGCCAATCCAGGCCCAACGGCGGCAATCGCGATGGCTTCGTAAAGCACGGCCTGAACGATTCGGCGGGTTAAGGGATTCATCCCGGGTGACCCTTTCTTCGATTGGTGATACGCCCGCAGCACGCTTAAAACAAATGGGGGAGCCTATCACACCCCAGATAAACAGGGCAATTGACTGCCACGAAAACAATTGGAAAGATCTTAGTGGCTGCTTGTAGATGCCCAGCCCCAATTCAGGATTTCCTCCAGCCCGACGCCGGCTAAGATGGCACGTCTCCGCGTGCCTGGCAACCTCGGTTTCGATGCGGCAAAACCCGTTACCTTGAGCACCATCATAGAGAGGCTAAACAATAGACCCGGAAAATCGCTTTACCGCGGTACGCCACACGATTCCCTGCAAGAGGCCATCGTTGCACTTGATGGTAGAATCTAGCCGAGTTCTTCCCGGAAGGAGCTTGGGGAACACCACACCATTTTGGTAGTTCAGAACTGGGGAGAGCCAACTGCTGTAGATTTATTCGCCGACCCTTGCTACACTTTCTCTAGTGCCAAAGGCGGGCTTCATCCCACCCTAATGATTAGCACCAGGAATAAGATTCAATAAGGGCTGAACGGCCGCGCCATTTTACTCCCGGATAATCGGCTTCAATTACAAGTCAGACCACGCGGACACGTTATTCGTGAAAATGCGTACGTTTCTACCGTAGATTCAATCGCCAAGTGCACCGCGACGTATACCGATGCCCCATAATTAGCACAGGAGAGTGAGGTCATGAGTATAAGAAATGGCCAATGTTTCGTGGTTTTTGTCCTGTTGGCATCGAGTGCCGTTCTGGCGGTGGGAGATAGCAACGACAATACGAATGGTGAACTTCGAAAATTACCGCTGGTGCACCAGGAGGGAGATTGGGGACTTCCCGATGGTATGACCTGGAGCGATGCACTCCGTGTGATAGAGCGTTCTTACCGTAGTTTGATCTCCATCGAAACGCACAAAAAGCACGACCCCAAAAAGCGCAATCTGGTTATTGAAGGGTATCCAGATCGTATGGCTTGGCAGATCAGGGAAATGGAAATTACAAAAGTGACCACGCTGGAGGAGGCGCTTAATCGATACTGTGTTGCCACGGACGACTCTTTTGAACGGCAGACCATTGGCGGGCAATTATGTCTATTGCCAATAGATGTGACGGGTGACCGGCTTACCACGGAGCTCGATAGACCGATATCTATTTCTCTCAAGAATGTTACTGCGGAAGTTGGTGTGGCTGCCGTAGTGAAAGCCTACAATTTGAGATATCCAGACGACAAGATTGTGTCTGGAACAAATGCGGAGCAGTTTCTCTGGAAAATGCCAAGCTCGTACTACGACGTGGCACAGATCACGGTAGAGGCCGACGAGCTCTCTACTCGACACGTACTCTGCGCCGTTCTAAATCAGGCCCCGCTTCAACTGGGATATGTTTTTCACGATAAGCTCAAACAAGTCCTTATAGTCGCGAACTACAAGAGCCCGCAACCGAAACCAGATTTGGATGAATAGGGGATTCAATGACCTGCACGATTCGCTTACTCTCAGGTTTTGTCTTACTCTGGCGTGGAATGCATTGGCAGAGTCCACATTCCAGGTCGTTGTCTCACCAGAACGCCTGGAAATTTTACCGGGTGAAAGGCGAAAATGCGTAGTCTGGCCCTTGCTTGTCCTAAAACGGCGGGAAACGCGCCCCCAATCCATACCTAACGACAACGTGCTGGCAGGAGAGAGTGATAGTGCCTGATCTAACAGAAGAAATATTGAGCGACGGCGTGAAGAATTCGCCTGACGACGATCCGTGGCGTGGTTGTTGGTTCCTTTTCCTCGCCTTTGCACTTTGTGTCGCAATCGCCATTATCTTGCCCAAGCCTGCAGATAATTGTGGTCGAAATCGGGCTGACGCAAAGCGCTTGTTGGAAGATATTGATGCGTGGAACAGTTGGCGTTCACAGTATCCTGAGCGTGGTTACGATTTGAAGAATAGCGATTTTCGAGCGTGTAGCCTTGATGGAGCATTGCTTCAAAATTCAAGCCTTTTCAAATCATGTTTGACGGGCGTATCTCTTGTGGGAGCAAATCTCGAAAATACAAACATATCACAGGCATTTCTTGAGGATGCGAATTTAAGTAGCGCAAAACTTATGGATGCATCTTTTATTGGCTCGATACTAACGGGGGTGAATCTCAGTAATGTAGATGCACGTGGCGCGAGATTTCGTACGTCTGACCTACGCAATGCGGATCTTTCTGAAAGTGATCTTACGAATGCTGAATTTTGGGGTGCCGACCTGAGTGGTGCCCGGTTGAATGGTGCTGATCTGAGTGGTGCAGACTTGACCTTTGCCTCGCTGGAAAACGTTGGCGGCTGGGATGCCATTAAGAGTATAAAATGCGCAAATATTTTTGGTATGAACGCTCAGTACGACTTCAGAATGTGGGCACTTGCTCATGGTGCATTAGAAATCGGGGAGGATGAAGTTGTTAATTGGAGAGAGTTACGAGATCAGTGCATGGGATCTGATGAAAATTAGGGCGGAGAGGTGGAAAGACTTAAGGGACGAATCGGCGAGGTCGAAGAGTTGTTGCGAATTTGGGCAGCAAAAGAATAGTCGATACAGAAGAGTGTTACTTGCGATGGCATAGAATCCATTGCAACATGTCCCAAACTACGAGAAAGATGATGATGAGAAGTCTTGTTTTTTTCAGCCTATTTGCCGCATTGCTTCTGTTGCCAATTCAAGGCGTATTGGCCTGCCCCCTGTAAACTGATCCATGTATTATGAGAGTCTACCCGGTCCGG